>CAMGAL010000066.1 GCA_946007445.1 uncultured Mediterranea sp. | reverse complement strand
GCTTCAAGCCGAGAGCAATGCGCTTCTTCTCGTCGTCGAAGTCGAGGATAACGACATTGAGCTTCTGGTCCAGTTCGACCACTTCCTTCGGATCGCTGACGCGGCCCCAAGAGAGGTCAGTGATGTGAATCAGACCATCTACGCCACCCAGGTCGATAAATACACCGTAAGAGGTGATGTTCTTGACAGTACCCTCGAGCACTTGTCCCTTCTCGAGTTTGCTGATAATTTCCTTCTTCTGTTGTTCGAGTTCGGCCTCGATCAGTGCCTTGTGAGATACCACTACGTTCTTGAACTCCTGGTTGATCTTCACCACCTTGAACTCCATCGTCTTGCCAACGAATACATCGTAGTCGCGGATAGGCTTTACGTCAATCTGTGAACCGGGCAGGAAGGCCTCGATGCCGAATACATCGACAATCATACCACCCTTCGTGCGGCACTTGATGTAGCCCTTGATAATTTCTTCGTTCTCCAAAGCGGCGTTCACGCGGTCCCAAGAGCGGGTAGCGCGAGCCTTGCGGTGAGACAGGACGAGCTGTCCCTTCTTGTCTTCCTGATTTTCGATATAAACCTCTACTGTATCACCTACTTTCAGTTCGGGATTGTAGCGGAATTCGCTCATCGGAATGATACCATCCGACTTGTAACCGATATTCACAACGACCTCACGCTTGTTCATTGCAATCACGGTACCGTCAACAACCTCACGGTCGTTCACCTTGTTCAGCGTACCGTCGTACGCCTTTTCCTGATCTTCGCGGCTAACCGTACTGTTAGTCTCGCCATTTTCGTAAGCCTCCCAGTTGAAATCGTCCAGGGGAGCTACATTCTTTAAGTTTTCCATTAAGTTAATAAATAAGTTTGTTTAATTTAATTAAGTGAGACATTATATTGCTCAGTAAATCGGGCGCAAAGATAGTTCTTTTTTTCCAAATAGCAAACGTTCTTAGGCTGAAATATTTAACTCCTGTTTCGGCTTTACCGTTTTTAGGAGTTAAGGAGATAGAGGAGTTAAAGGAGTTAAAGCCAATACTCCGACTATTGACTAAGCAGGTGCAGCCTGCGATAACTCCTAACGGAGCGCAGCGAAGTGATAACTCCTCTAACTCCTTTAACTACTGATTTTAGCTTGCTGAGATAGAGAACCGAATCCTCTTCTGCTCCTCATCCACCTGATAATAGCCTCCGAAATGTTGCAGCGTCAGCCGGTTGATGTCGTGACACAGTCGGCTCTCCTGCGTCTGGCGTGCGGGGTCGGACAGGGGGCTCTGCTCCACTTCACCCTGCAGCAAGCCATCGGTCAGGCGTACACGCAGGCGCACCAGCTCGCCCTCCTGCAGCGGTGTGGTGACGGCACCGGCCAGCAGGCTGGAGAACACCTGCATCAAGCGACCCGTATCGGTGTGCGGGCGGATGCAACTACCTTCCGGCACCTCTGCATCTATCTGCATGTGGGGATGAGCCAGCCGTACACTGCTGACGGCATCGCGGCACACCTGCAGCAGGTCGCCATCGGTCAGCTTCCACTTGGTCATGCCTGCCTCCAGGCGCGAGAGGTCGAGGATGCTGTTCACAAGGAACAGTAGCTTCTCCGTATTGTGCTGCACCATCGCCCCATACTCCGTGCGTTGCTCTTCGGAGAGGGTGTCGTCGGTAGCGAGTATCTGCGAGAAGCCTACCACGGCATGGAGCGGCACACGGATGGCGTGGCTCATGGTGGCCAAGAAGCGATGCTTGTCGGCGTTGGCCTGCTCAGAGAGTTGCTTGGCCTGGTGCAAAGCCTGGCGAGACTTGCGTAGCCGTCTATGCACCATGCCACGATGCAGCACACTGAGCAGCGTGACCGCAATCATCAGACCCAGCATGAGCAGCACAGCTCGCAACAGTTCCCGGTGGTTGGCCTCCTGCTCCATCTGCAGCTCGTCCAGCCGATAGAGGTCGCGTATCTCCTCCAGCTGTGCGTCCGAAATCAATTGGGAGATGGAGTCCACCCGAGCCTGCGCCTCGCGGTAGGCAGCCAAGGCGGCTCCGTAGTCACCCTTCTCGTAGAAGATGTCGCCCCGCTGCATCAGGTAGTGGATGTAGCGGCTGCCCATGGAGCCCGTGCGCGTCACGCGCACCAGAGCCGAGTCGTTCAAGGTCAAAGCCCGGTCGTAGTCGTTGCACATCTTGTAGTAGTTGGTGAGGGCATTGGAATAGATCAGGTAGTAGGACTCGTAGTTGAGCTGCTTCTTGTACTTCTGCGCCTTGCAGATATGCTCTTCGGCCTTTGCCCTGTCTTCGACATGGGCGTAGTATTGCACCGAGAAGCACTCCAGCATCATGAAGTAATCGTTCAGCGCATGGGACATCAGGGGATGGGTCTTCAGCAGGTGGTGGAGTTCCTGCTCCATCCGGTCGAGGAAGGGCTTCATCCGGTGGTAGCGATGCAACACATCCAAGCAGTAGAGTATCTGCTTGAGGATGGTAATCTTGTTGGCCGTCTGCAGTGGCTGGTCGAAGAGCTTGTAGGCTTTGAGCAGCGTTTCGCGCGTCTCTTTGTATCGCTTGGTGCTCTGGTAGGAGTTGGCGATGCAGCTATAGGCTATCAGCTGTCCGTCGGCATTGCCCACGGCTCGGGCCTCGCTCAACATCTCCTCGGCTGCCTGCAGGGCATACTCATAGCGCTCGCCATAGAGGTAGGTCTGCACTCTCGTCTTGTGTAGCAGGAAATACATGTTCCAGTAGCGGCACCGCTTGGCGATGGGCAGACCATAGTTAATCCAATAGGTCAGGGAGTCGATGTTGCGCTCTTTCTGAGCAAAGAAGTGGTTGGCTATCAGCGTGGCACTGTAGGCCATGAGGCTGTCGTGGTGCAACATATCGGCTTCGTGCAGCATCCGTCGGGCATAGTCGATGCCGCTGGGGGTCATCTGCGTGGCACGCACCAGCTTGCGCAGCACCTCCATGCGCTCCATGCCCATAGGCAGGCTGTCCACCCGATGCAGCAGGCTGTCCACCAGACGGCTGCTGTCCGCACCCCAGACAGGGCAGCCCGTCAGAGAGAGCAGCCACGCGAACAGCAGAGCAAGGATACGCCGTCTCATACAGAGCCCTCCTTTCTCGCTGCGTCGTCGGTCGGAGCCGACGGCAAGGGGTGGGTGACGCAGAAGCGGGCCCCCTCCGTATAGTCGGGGTCTATCCAGATGCGACCACCCATCTTCTCCACAATCAGGCTGGCGATGGAGAGTCCCAGACCGGCACCTTGCGACTGCTCGTCCAGCTTCTCAAAACGGTTGAACACTTTCTCGCGTTTCTCGGGAGCAATGCCGCATCCGGTGTCGGCCACGGCAAAGAGGGCCATGCCTTGCTCCACAGTCAGTGTCAGCCGGATGGTGCCCTCGGAGGTGAACTTGGTGGCATTGATGAGGAGGTTGATGAGCAGTTGTTGCAGACGAGCCTCGTCGGTATGCAGGGTCAGGCTCTCCAACGTCGTGTCGAAGCCAACCGATGCTGCCGTCTGCTTGATATGCTCCACCATCTCGACCACCCTGCGGCAGACCGCCACCACCTCCACATCGGCGTAGCGGAACTGCAGGATACCTTTTTCTATGCTGGAGAGGTCCACCACATCGTCTATCAGCTTGAGCAGCAGGTCGGAGTTCTGCTGGATGACCTCGTTGCACTGCTCACGGGTCTCGCTGTCCACCTGGCTGTTGGTCAGGATGGAGGAGAAGCCCGACAAGGCATTGAGGGGTGTGCGTATCTCGTGGCTCATGTTGGAGAGGAAGATGTTCTTGGTCTGAATGGAGTGCTTGGCCTGCTCCACCGCCCGAGCCAGTTCCTGCTCTGAGCTTTTCAAGGCTTTAATGCGCTTCCTCATGTGGTAGGTGGTCAGTCCGGCCAAGAAGAGCACGACCACACCGCCTGCCACATGATAGAGCATCAACAGGTTCTCCTGATGGCGGGTCTCTACCTGAAGGGCATTGACCTCATGCAACACCCGTTGCAGATTCTTCTGTGCGATATAGCTTTGCGGACTGTTGATGTCCAACCTGTCATACGCCGCTCGTACGCTGTCGCACTCCCTACGAAGGGAATCCGCAGGATAGCTCCACAAGGAGCCTGCGCAGGTCAGTAGGGCACAGAACAGCCAGAGGTGTTTTCTCATTCGCAAAGTGAAAGTTATGTTATTCGGCGCAAAGATAGTCTAAGTTTTCCAAAATCCAAATACTACCCCCCCGAAAATGCTTATCAGTTACGCAAATAGTAGTTTACGGTGGTCACAACCCGGATATTCTTGATGTGGGGCGTATTGGCATCGCGGTCTTCGATGGAGAACTGCCCCTGCGAGGCGTTGCGTATCTTGCCCAGCCGGCTGCCGGAGTCGGTGGCAAACTTCTCCGCCACGCTGCGGGCGTTCTTGGTAGCCTCCTCCACCATCTGCGGCTTGATGTCATTCAAACCCGTGAACTCATACACCACGCTGTAGCGATAGTCGCCGCCGGTGATGGCAATGCCCTGCTTCATCAGTTCAGCCTGCTCGGACATGAGCTTGCGCACCTTCTCCACCTGCCGCGAGGTGACGGTGATGACCGAGGTGGCATTGTAGCGGTAGGTGATGTTCTGATTGCCATAGCGCTCGGCCTGCATGTCGATAATTTCGGGCGGGACGATGCTGATCTCCTCGTCGCTGATGCCGTTGGCCTTGAGGAAGCGCACGATGGCCGTGTTCTTCTCCTCCATGTGGTTGTAGATGGTGGCAGGATTGTCGCCAATGTCCTTGTGCATGAGAGGCCACGTCACCTTGTCGGCCGGCACTTCTCTTTCGGCCAGTCCCTTCACCGTCACGATGCGGTCTTTTTCCACCCATTCGTTGATGCCCTTGCGCAGGCATCCGCCCAAGCATACCAGGCCTGCTGCCAGGATGAGGGCTTCTGTTTTCCATTGTGCCATACTGCTTTAGTTTTTGAGTTTATTAGTTTTTGAGTTTTTAAGTTACGAGATTCATTTTTTCATTCTTCATTCAAACGTCGCTATCGGTTGAAAAGTTCGAAGGTGAAATTGCATCCCACTTCCTCGAACTTCCAGTTGGAAACGCTGGAGAAGACGCCAACATCGAAGATATGGGTACCTATGCCGTAGCCCACCTCCAGATAGGGCTTCAGGTGTGGCACCGCCAGCGCACTGAGATAGAGGCGTTCGTTGAGCACATGCTGGCGGAAGCGACCCAGATAGGGTATCAAGAGGAAGGGCGACTCGTAGGTGGCGTGGGCACGCAGGTACTTGCGCGAGGAGTTGTACCAGCGACTGTCGAGCAGCTGGAACACACCGCCTATTTCGTCGTTCCACCCCACCGGCAGATTGGAGCGGCGGAAGTTGACAAAGTCCACGAAGTAGAGCGACTTCTGCTTGGTGAAGGCACCCCACCCCACCCTCAGGTAGAGGTCGCGCAGCTGCCCGAGCGGGATGTTGTGCTGCACGTCCACCTCCCACCGCTCGTAGTTGCCCGTGCTGTTGAAAGGGCCCTTGATGCCACGCTCCCAATCTACGGAGAAGGTGGGGTACATCGAGTAGAGGTTCACCTTGCGGTCGCCATTCAGGTAGTAGTATTGTCCCGGTGTCCAAGTGACACGCACATGAGGGGCAAAGGTATTGTACACCCGCTTGAGGCGGCTCAGCACCTCGGCGGCATAGTCGGGCAAGCCCACAATACTGCCTGCGGGAGGAATGAACGGCATCGGCTCCTCATCCGACCCTCGTACAGCCGTGCGGTGGTGTCCCGAGAAGCCTAAGTCAATGGTCAGCCCGTTGAGCGCCTCCCAGCTGTGATTAACCTTCAGGTAGAGGTCGCGGTAGTAGTCCAGCTGGAAGCGGCTGAAGTTGAACACACTGTCGGGCATCTCCTTCAGCTCATTGAGCACGGCACTGCTGTAGATGCGGTTGCCGTTACCCACGTCCACCGCCAAAGAGACCCGCTTCTTGGGCCAATAGAGGAAGTTGCCGCGCACGCGCCAGTAGAACTCCCTGCGGGTGAAGTTGTAACCCACGCGAGGAACGATGCGCAGCAGGCGGTCGCCGGAGAAGAAGCGGTTGTACTTGAAGTCCTGGCGGTAGGATACGCCGCTACCGCCGTAGCTCAGCAGGAAGGGGTTGATGAGGGGCGAGCAGCGCAGGCTGCCCAACTTGTCCATATCGACGGTGTAGCGGCTGATGAGTGCGTCGCCAATCTGCCCCCAGAACTCCAGCGGCTTGCGTGGTTGCTTGTGACGTCCCACCGTATCGCGATAGAGATAGAAGTCCTTGTACAGTTGCTGCTCATCCGGTGCCAGCGGATAGGGCCTCACGGTGTGGAAGTAGGCCGTGTCGCGCTGGTAGGCATTGGTGTCGGTGGTCAGCGTGTACGACTCCGTGAGATCATACTTGCTCGTAGCCTTGCGCCGGCTGGGCATCGACTCGTGCCGTTGCTGTATCTCGCTGTAGTCGAGTGCCGCTTCATAGCTGGCATCCATGCGATTGCCCAAGAAGCGGAACGAAGCCTCTATCTCGTAGTTCACGGGCAGGAACTCGTCGGCATCGCCCACCTCGCCCATGCGCACCAGGCTGTTGATGCGCATCATCTCCGACCGCCCGGCAAAGCGCATCTCGCGCACACTCCACACATCAGCCGTCACCACCAAGTAGCCTCCCACCAGCTGGTAACTGCTGCTGCGGGGCATGAAGCGGATGCGATAGGCCCGATTGTGCGGGTCGCCCATCACCGAGTCCACCCGGTAGCGATAGTACTTGGGGGCATGGGGTGCCAGAGGGGACATCAGCTTGTCGTAGAGCAAGGTGGGCTGATAGATGTTGAGGTGGAGGTATTCGGGCAGTCGGCCGTCCAGTTCCCACATCTCGCTGCTGGTGCCGATAGCCGCCTTCACCTTCTGGTCGTAGATGTCGGGGGCGGTGAAGTGCAGGTCGTTGTGTGTCTCCATCACGTACTTCCGTACCCCCTTGCGCAGGCGGAACATCGTGGGGATGTAGCGCATCAGGTGATTCTTCTTGCGGATATCCACGGTACCCTTGATGTAGAGTTCCGCCCTGTATTCCTGAATGATTTTCTCGTAAAACGGAGCAAAGAAGATGACCCTCTCCATGATGGAGTCGGCCAGCGTCGGCGGAGGTGTGCCAGGCACACCGGCTTGGGCAGCAGGCCGCATCCCCCTAGCCACGCCTCCCGTCAGCAGGAGCAGCAGGCAGGGTATGAGCCATTTGTGAGATTTCATTCTCTCCATCCTACATTTACTTTACACCATACATGGCGCAAAAATAAGCAACCTCTCGTGAATCTCCAAACAATCCGCCCCCTTTCCTCCCTGTAGAAGCTGTTCCAACTGATGAGATGACCATCCGATACCCCCTGCCTGCGCCCCTATGCATCGGCAACATTCAAGCCGAGTCTTACTCTCTTCTGCGTCGTACCAACGCCTATTTCACGTCGCATTCCCTTCGGTATGTCTTCGGTGTGAGTTCGGTCCCGGACCGAAGGCACACCGAACTCACACCGAAGGCACTATGGAGGAGAAGGGGCGGAGAAGCGAGGGAGAAAGGGCGAAGAAGACTATCTGTTTGAGGTCATCCACTCCCATCCTCCCCAGAAAGAGGAGAACTGAAAACATCTCTTGAAGAATCAGACGAACCGAATGTACCAACTCCCGTCCTCATCGAATCTGTATCAACAAAGTGTAATGGGCCTCGGGAGCCTATCAATGAAAATATGGAGAGAAAAGAAAGAAAAACGGGAGGAGGAGGCGATTTGCGAACGAAAATATCTATCTTTGCAACTCCCATCATGGGAAGCAGCCTGAAATCAACGAAAAAACCTATTCATAACACATTTGTATCATGAGAAAACAAATCCTTGCCGGGCTTCTGGCCGCCTTCGCAATGAGCGGCTCGGCCCAGACCTTCAAAGAGTGGCTTGACCCCGAAGTCAATGCCGTGAACCGTGCACCGATGCACACCAACTACTTCGCCTATGAGTCGGCCGAGGCCGCCGGGCGCGGAGCCAAAGAGAAATCCTCCCATTACATGACGCTGAACGGAACCTGGAAATTCTTCTGGGTGAAGAACACCGACGCCCGTCCGACCGACTTCTGGAAGACGGACTACAACGACAAAGGATGGGACGACCTGCAGGTGCCTGCCATGTGGGAACTGAACGGCTACGGCAATCCCATCTACGTCAATGTGGGCTATGCCTGGCGCAACCAGTTCCAGCACAACCCTCCCCAAGTGCCGACGGAGAACAACAACGTGGGCTCCTATCGACGGGAGATTGTCGTGCCCGCCTCCTGGAAGGGCAAGGACATCATCGCCCACTTCGGCTCCGTGACGTCCAACATGTATCTGTGGGTGAACGGACGCTATGTGGGCTATAGCGAAGACAGCAAGCTGGAAGCCGAATTTGACCTGACCCCCTATCTGAAACCGGGACAGAAGAACCTGATTGCCTTCCAGGTGTTCCGCTGGTGCGACGGCTCCTACCTTGAGGACCAGGACTTCTTCCGCTACAGCGGCGTGGGTCGCGACTGCTACCTCTACGCCCGCGACAAGAAGCGCATCGAGGACATCCGCGTAGTGCCCGATCTGGATGCCAACTACCAGAACGGCTCGCTGGCCGTGACGCTGAAGCTGAAGGGCAGCGGCAAGGTGAATCTGGAGCTGCTGGACGCCGCCGACAAGCAGGTGGCTACGGCTACGGCTCCGGGCAACGGCACCACCCGCATGGAGGTGACGAACCCGCAGAAGTGGTCGGCCGAGTCGCCCTACCTCTACACGCTGCGTGCCACCCTGCAAGGCAGCGGCGAGGTCATCCCCGTCAAGGTGGGCTTCCGCAAGATAGAGCTGAAGAACGCACAGATACTGGTGAACGGACAGCCGGTCCTCTTCAAGGGAGCCGACCGCCACGAGCTGGATCCCGACTATGGTTATGTCGTGTCGCGCGAGCGTATGCTGCAAGACATTCAGATCATGAAGCAGTTCAACATCAACGCCGTGCGCACCTGCCACTACCCGGACGACAACGTGTGGTATGACCTGTGCGACCAGTACGGACTCTACGTAGTGGCCGAGGCCAACATTGAGTCGCACGGCATGGGTTACAATGAAACCACGCTGGCCAAGAACCCCGCCTACAAGAAGGCACACCTGGAGCGCAACCAGCGCAACGTGCAGCGTGGCTATAACCACCCCAGCATCATCTTCT
>CAMGAL010000065.1 GCA_946007445.1 uncultured Mediterranea sp. | reverse complement strand
ACTGCTCTGGATAGTCATCAGCCTCAGTACGCTGGCATACATCTACTATCTGTAAGCGTTGTGACTCCGTTGTGAGTCCGTTATGACTCCGTTATGACTCCGTTATGACTCCGTTATGGGTTCGTTCACCCTTCGTTGATTCTTCGTTGTATACAGCGGGCTTCGAACGAACCCAGAACGAACCCAGAACGAACTCACATCGAACCCAGAACGAACCCAAAGGTTACTCAGACCTCACAAAATCCACCTCCGCCGCACAGCGATACCCCTCTTCGTAGAGGGCGGTGAGCTTGGCGATGTCCTTCTCAATGCGCCCCACCTGTACGGGATGGCTGGGACGGATGACGGTCACCCGGCCAGCATCCTCCATCTGCTCCACGAGGTCGAGCTGCCGGTTATAGACCTGGCAGCGGTGTATCAATGCCTCACGCATACGGGGATAGTGGCGATAGACGAAGGGTGGCACACAGAGGTCGTGAGAGCTCTTGCGATAGCCTCGATTGCGCGTCAGCACCACGAGGCAGTGGTCGTAGCCCTGCCCTTGGGCACGCAGCAGGGGGATAGAGTCAGCAATGCCTCCATCGAGCATCGGCTCGCCGTCCACATAGGCGATGGGACAGACGAAAGGCAGGCTGCTGGAGGCCTTGACAATGTCGATGATGCGCTTGGGGTCCTGCTTCTCTTCGAAATAGCAGGCCCTACCGGTCAGGCAGCTGGTAGTGACCATCTCGAAACGTTCAGGACAACGGGCCAAAGCCTCGTAGTCGTAGGGCAAGATGCTCTCCGGAAAGTCATGATAGAGCAGATGGGAATCGAGGATGCTGTGCTGCCGCCACAAGTGTCGCAGGCCGATGTAGTCGTAGCGGGCCAGCAAATCGATGTTGCTGAACTTGGCACGGCCTCGCTGGCCGCTCATGTAGGAGAGTCCGTTGCAGGCACCGGAGCTGACGCCTATCGTGTAGGGGAAGCGGATGCCTCGGTCCATGAAGTTGTCCAGCACGCCGCAGGTGAAAACCCCACGCATTCCTCCTCCTTCGAGCACAAGGCCTGCCCGGGATGTCATCTGAAAAGTCTGTTTCATCGAGTCTTTCTGTCAGTTAATTGTAGTAGTCAAGTTCATTTTCGACGGCCAAAGTTAGCAAAGATTCATTTTTCTACCTATCTTTGCCCTCGTTTTTAACACAAACGTATTATCTGTAACAATCAAAACCAATAGCTTATGAAACGTATTGTCCTGATGGCTGCCGTGGGTCTGCTCAGCATGAACCTGGCTGCCCAAGAGAATGAAAAGAAAGAAGAGGGGTTCCAGTTCACCACGGTGAAGGCCAACCCGATTACCAGCATCAAGAACCAGAACCGCTCGTCCACGTGCTGGAGTTTCTCCACCATCGCCTTCCTCGAGAGCGAACTGCTCCGTATGGGCAAGGGAGAGTATGACCTGTCGGAGATGTTCGTCGTACACCACACGATGCTGGACCGAGCCGTGAACTACGTTCGCCTGCATGGCGACAGTTCGTTCGCCCCCGGTGGCAGTGCCTACGACGTCATCTACTGTCTGGACCAGTACGGATTGGTACCCCAGTCAGCCATGCCCGGCATCATGTACGGCGACACACTGCCCGTACACAACGAGCTGGATGCCGTGGCCGGTGGCTATGTGAACGCCATTGCCAAAGGCCGCCTTACCAAGCTGACGAAAGTATGGAAGCAGGGCCTGAGCGCCATCTACGACACCTACCTGGGCCAGTGCCCCGAAAGCTTCACCTATGCCGGCAAAGAATACACGCCGAAGAGCTTCGTACAGAGTCTGGGTCTGAAGGCTGCCGACTACGTATCCATCACCTCCTACACACATCGTCCGTTCTACACCGAATTCCCCGTAGAGGTGCAGGACAACTGGCGCCTGGAGCCGTCGTGGAACCTGCCCGTGGAGGAGATGATGGCTGTCATCGACCATGCCGTGAAGAATGGCTACACCGTATGCTGGGGTAGCGACGTGAGCGAGCAGGGATTCACCCGCGATGGCATCGCCGTAGTGCCCGATGCCGCAAAGGCTGCCGAACTGAGTGGTAGCGACATGGCCCGCTGGACGGGAATGACCGCAGCCGACAAGCGCAAGGAGCTGACCGCCAAGCCCATGCCCGAGAAGGAGATTACGCAGGAGATGCGTCAGGAGGCCTACGACAACTGGGAGACGACCGACGACCACGGTATGCTGATTTATGGCGTGGCCAAAGACCAGAACGGCAAGGAATACTATATGGTGAAAAACTCGTGGGGCACGAACAACAAGTATAAGGGAACGTGGTATGCCTCGAAAGCCTTTGTGGCCTACAAGACCATGAATATCCTGGTACACAAAGACGCTCTGCCCAAAGAGATTGCCAAGAAGATTGGCATCAAGTAAGCAGTCCCTCTGTTGATACAACCCGAAGCGGCATGAATCATTCTGAATGATTTATGCCGCTTCTTGTTTCAAATTGCCACATATTTACGAATAAATCTTTCATTCTATTTATATTAAAATTAAACACAAAACAAATAGACACCAATAACAGACTTTCATAATCATATTGCTTACCTTTGTCATCGGAAACAAAACATACAACTAATAAAGAAGCACTATGAACAGACTGATTGAAAGCCGCGACACCGTCAACAAATGGATGGAGCGGTTCGGAGTTCGGTTCGGAGTCTACAAAAACGGAGTGTTCAACGAGCAGCTCTTTCCTTTCGACTCCATCCCTCGCATCATCAGCAAGAGCGACTGGGACTATCTGGAACGGGGATTGCGTCAACGGGTCGATGCCCTCAACCGCTTCCTCTACGACATCTATCACGAGAAGCGCATCATCAGCGATGGCATCATCCCCGAAGAGTTTGTCTACTCATCGAAAGGCTACATGCCTGAATGTGAAGGCATCACCCCTCAAGGTAACGTCTACTCACACATTTCGGGCATCGACCTGGTGCAGGCCAAAACTGGCGAATGGTATGTGCTGGAGGACAATCTGCGCATCCCCTCGGGTGCCTCCTATCCCATGATAGCCCGCACCATCACCCGCAAAGTGTCGCCCGAAACCTTCAGCGAAAACGACGTGGCCGACAACCGCAACTACAGCGACCTGCTGCGACAGATGATGGACGACATGTGTGACGACCGAGGCATCTGCGTGATTCTGACACCCGGACGCTACAACTCAGCCTTCTTCGAGCACTCCTATTTGGCCGAAAAGACCGGTGCCACTCTGGCCTTTCCCGGCGACCTGATTGTGGAGGACGACAAGGTGTACTACACCGGTCTGTATCACTCACGCCAGCAGGTAGGAGCCATCTACCGCCGCATCAGCGACGAGTACCTCGACCCTCTGGTGTTTGAACCCTCCTCCCTGCTGGGCGTACCCAACCTAATGCAAGCCTACAAACAGGGCAACGTGGCGCTCATCAACGCCCTGGGCAACGGCGTAGCAGACGACAAAGGCATCTACTACTTTGTGCCCAAGATGGTGAGGTACTACCTCGGCGAAGAGCCTATCCTGCAGAACGCCCCCACCTACCTGCCCTACTATCCGGAGGACTACCAATACATCCTCTCGCACCTGGAGAAGCTGGTCATCAAAGACGTGAGCGAGGCCGGAGGCTACGGCGTAATGTTCGGCCGCGACCTCGACGAGAAGCGTCTGGCCCAGCTGAAGGAACTCATCATCGAGCAGCCCCGCCGCTGGATAGCCCAAGAGGTGATAGACTTCAAGGACATGGAGATACTGGAGGGCAATGAGCGTGTGGAGCGCAAGGCCGACTTGCGTGCCTTCGTCATCTCCGGCAAGGAGACGCGTGTATGGCCTAGCGGCCTGACGCGCTTCAGCCGCAATCCCGACTCGTTTGTGGTGAACTCCTCGCAAGGGGGCGGATTCAAGGACACTTGGGTCATGGAAAAGTAAGTAAAACAACGAATAATACATAGAAAGAGATTATGATGATGTGTTATGCCATCCCTGCCACCAAGGCCAACCGCCTCTACTGGCTGGGCAGATATGCCGAACGGGTCTACATCAGCCTGCACCTACTGCGTCGCTACTACGACCGCATGATTGACGGCGACCCGAAAGATTATGAAGAGTATTACCAAAAGCTGGACATTGTTGACCAGTATGGCAACGACGAAGCGTTCCGCCTGGGACAGATGTACGACCCCAAGAATGTCGGTTCGCTCATCTCAGGGTTGGAGCTGGCCAACGACAACGCTATCGTGCTGCGCGAAGAGATCAAGAGCGAAAGTCTGTCGTACATACAGATGTCGCTCTGCCACATCAAGCAGTGTGCCGACCGGCGGGAAAAGAACATCACGGTGCTGCAACCCATCACCGACTACCTGCTGGCCTTCTTCGGCTCCCTCGACGAGCGGGGGTTGGCCGAGCGCATGCGAGAGCTTAGCAAGATGGGCGGGTTGGGGGGGAACATCGACCTCCACATACGCTTCGACTACCCCTACTACCGCATCGAGGAGGCTTTCGAGTCGCTGAAGAACTGTGCTGAGGTAGAGGACAATCTATTTGACCCCGTCATCCTGCAACGGCTCGACGAACTGATTCGCGAAGACCTCTACGAGGCGAAGGCTGACGGCTACAAACAGACATTGCTCACCTACCTCAATCATCTGGTGCTGCTCTGATTTCCCACTGAAATCCCATGAGAAGATACAGATATAGCTACCAGAGCATCTTGTATTTTGAAGTACCCGCCGCGCGACACGACTTCTGCCTGCGTTGCCTGCCATGCGAGAATGCGTGTCAGCATATCGTGGCCGAAGTGCTGCAAATCCGACCGCCTGCCCTCATCCTGCAGGGCCCAGACGGACTGAAGAGCCGCATCCAGTATGGTCATACCAACGAGCCACACGATGCCTTCGTCTTCACGTGCAACGGCGAGGTGGAGCTGACTGACTACCGACTGCCCGAAACGAGCAGCGGTGGGCTCTATCGGGTGGAGAGCCGGCTGACCGGCTCCGGCCCTGCGCTGGAGCATCTGCTGCACACACTGCCACAGTCCACAGGCATGACGACAACCGACAAAGCCCTCCGAATAGCCGACGCTGTACACCGCGCCATGACCTACATGCCGCAGAGCACCGACAACCAGACCACGGCTGAAGAGGCACTGACCCGTGGGCAGGGAGTCTGTCAGGACTATGCTCACATCTGCATTGCCCTATGCCGACACTGGGGGATTGCCGCCCGTTATGTGAACGGATTTGTCGTCGGAACAGGGGCTACCCACGCCTGGGTAGAGGTGCTGGCCGATGACGGCTGCTGGACAGGCATCGACCCCACGGCCAATGCAATCATCACCGAGGGGTACATCAAAATAGCACATGGACGTGACGCTGCCGACAGCCCGATAAACCTAGAAGTATAACGAGACGCACCAACAGGGCAACGTTCAGAGATAAGGGTCATTGTGGAACCCATTGACAATCCACAAGCAACTTCATTCACTCCAACAACCTACATGCAATGACCAAAACAACCATCGTAGCATCAGCAGCCTTGCCCGTAGACGAAAGGCTGCTCATTCGCAAAAAGACCATCTACGGCCGGCAGAAAGGGAAACGGGTGTGCATCGTGACCGGCACCCACGGCGACGAACTGGAAGGCCAGTACGTCTGCTACCGCCTAGCCCAACTGCTGAGCCGGCAAAGCGACCTGCTGGACGGGCAAGTAGAAATTTATCCGTCGCTCAACCCCCTGGGGACAGACTCCATCATGCGAGGCATCCCCGGCTTCGACCTCGACATGAATCGCATTTTTCCCGGCGACCCTGACGGTACCATGGCCGAAAGTACGGCCTACAGCATTATCCAAGACTTACGAGGGGCCGACCTCGTGATAGACATCCACTCCAGCAACATCTTCCTGCGTGAGGTTCCCCAAGCACGCATTCATATCGACACCGCCAACCAGCTCATCCCTTTTGCCCAAATGTTGAACGTTGATTTCATCTGGGTTCACGAAGCAGCCACGGTACTGGAGTCTACTTTAGCCCACTCGCTCAACTCCATCGGGACACACTGCGTGGTGGTAGAGATGGGCGTAGGTATGCGCATCAATCACAGCTTGGGCAATCAGTTGGTTGACGGCATCTTCAACCTGCTGAAGCAAATGGGAATGTGGCGGGGTGAAACAAACACCTCCATGCTACATCGCCCCATCGTCTCGATAGGCAATGAGGTGGAGTTTGTCAACGCCGCAGCTTCGGGCGTTTTCCTGACAGAGAACAAGAACGGTACCATCATCGACGAAGGCGAAGAGATAGGATGCATCGTCAGCTCCCTGACAGGTGAGGTGCTTCACCGCATCCTCTCGCCCATACACGGCTACCTCTTCACCATCCGCGCTTATCCCATTGTATACGAAGGTTCACTTATTGCACGCATTCACAGATTATGAAAAGAGAGACACTGTTCCGCATGTCGTCGCCTTTCCGCGACGAGTTCAAGATAGAAGGTTTCCGCTTCGGTAGCGGCCAACCTACACTGGCCATCGTAGGTGCCCTGCGCGGTGATGAGGTGCAGCAGCAATTCATCTGCTCACAGATGGTCAGCCTGTTGCAACGCATCGAAGCCGAAGGACGTCTGGCCGAAGGTATCGGGATATTGGTCATACCCAACGCCAACCACTTCTCCATGAATATCGAGAAGCGCTTCTGGGCCATGGACACGACTGACATCAACCGCATGTTCCCCGGCTACGACCAGGGAGAGACCACGCAGCGCATTGCCGCTGCCCTGTTCGAGCAGATCAAAGGGTATCAGTATGGCATCCAACTGGCTAGCTACTACCTGCCAGGCGACTTCATCCCCCACATCCGTATGATGGAGACCGGTTACCAACCTGAAGAGGAGTCGCGCTGGTTCGGTCTGCCCTACGCCTATGTGCGTCGTCCACGTCCTTACGACACGACGGTGCTCAACTACAACTGGCAGATATGGGGTTGCAAGGCCTTCTCGCTCTATGCCGGCTGCGAAGGACGTATCTCCGAAGCCACTACACGAGAGGCTTGCCAAGCCATCCTGCGCTTCATGCAGCGAGCCGGCTGGCTGAAGCAGAACATCCGTGGTGGCTATCAGACCAGCTTGATACACGAAAGCGACCTCCTCAGCATCCGCGCCACAGAAGCAGGCATCTTTCTGAAAGAGCGCACGGCCGGCGAAGAGGTACGCAAAGGGGAGCGACTGGCTCGCATACTCGATCCGTATGACGGACAAGTGCGCCTGCAGATAGAAGCTCCGGCGGATGGGATTCTCTTCTTCGCCCATGACAAACCGCTGGTCGTACAAAATACTTTGCTCTATCGGATGGTGGAAAACTGAGAATTTTTCATAACTTTGCAACGTGTCTTAACCAACCGTTCAGAGTACTCTTATGAAAACACTTTTCCGCCGATTGACGCACGCATGGCTGCTGTCACTTCTTGCCCTGCTTCCCTTGCAGGCAGACGAATGGATTCGTATCAACCAGTTAGGCTATCTTCCCCACTCCATCAAGGTAGCCGTGTTCCTCAGTGAAGAAGAGACAGCCCTCTCCTCGTTCGAGGTGGTGGATGCCTTCAGTGGCGAGGTGGTCAGTACCTTGTCTCAACCCCAAGCAACGGGTGCCTATGGCCGGATGCACTCTACCTATCGACTGGACTTCAGCCTTGTGGAGCAGCCAGGCACTTACTACCTGCGTGCCGGCCGGGCAGAGTCGCCCCGATTTGCCATCAACGCGCATGTCTACGATGGTACGGCCGATTTCCTGCTCCAGTATATGCGTCAGCAACGGTGTGGGTTCAATCCCTACCTGAAGGATAGTTGCCATACGCACGATGCCTACATCACGGGGCATCCTACCCGCAACGGAGAGCATATCGACGTGCGCGGAGGTTGGCACGATGCCGCCGACTACCTGCAATACACCACCACCTCGGCCAACGCCATCTACCAGATGATGATGGCTTACAGCGAGCATCCGCACGCCTTTGCCGACCGCTACAATGCTCAGGGTCTGCCGGGAAGCAATGGCATTCCCGATATCGTGGACGAAAGCAAGTGGGGACTCGACTGGCTGGACCGCATGAATCCTGCACCCGGAGAGCTCTACAACCAGATAGCTGACGACCGAGACCACGCCTCCATGCGTCTACCCAATCAAGATAAGGTGGACTATGGCTATGGTGCAGGGAACGGACGCCCCGTCTACTACTGCAGCGGCGAGCCACAGGTACGCGGCAAATTTACCAATGCCACCACGGGCGTAGCCAGCACTGCCGGCAAGTTTGCCTCATGCTTTGCCCGAGGAGCCCGGGTGCTGGCACCTTTCTATCCAGATTTTGCCACTCACATAGGCAGCAAAGCGGAAGCTGCCTACCGTACTGGGGTCGAAAAGCCTGGAGTCTGCCAGACAGCCTCGGTTTTGTCGCCCTACATCTATGAGGAAGACAACTGGACAGACGACATGGAGTTGGGAGCCGTTGAACTCTACCAGAGCACACAAGAAAGTCATTATCTGAATGAAGCAGCCGAGTATGCCCGACGAGAGCCTATCACCCCTTGGATGGGTGCCGACAGCGCCCGCCACTACCAATGGTACCCTTTCCTCAATGTAGGTCACTACCACCTGGCACGCCTCGGTACACCTCGGCTGCAACGAGAGTTCTTGCGCAACCTACGTACCGGTCTGGAGCGTATCCTTGAAAAAGCAGGCAACCATCCTTTCCTCTTCGGTATACCTGCCATTTGGTGCTCCAACAATCTGACTGTAGCTGCGCTGACCCAATGCCGGCTCTATCGTCTGGCCGGAGGCGACAACCGCTTTGCCGAGATGGAAGCCGCTCTGCGCGACTGGCTTTTCGGATGCAATCCATGGGGTACCACGATGATAGTCGGCTTACCGTCATACGGCGATACGCCCTCTCAGCCCCATTCCGCCTATGCCATGCACGAAGGGTGCAACGCCACCGGAGGATTGGTGGACGGACCGGTCTATACGACGATATTCCACAGCCTGCGCGGAGTCAATCTGTCGGGACTACCAGGAAAACCGGGCGATACCTACGAGCGCTTCCAACCCGAAGAAATGGTCTACCACGATGCGATAGGCGACTATTCGACCAACGAGCCCACCATGGACGGAACCGCCAGCCTAACCTATTACCTCGCTGCCCTGCAAGAGGAAGGAGTGAGACAGAACGGAGATGCACCACACGGCGATAACAACCTCTATACGGCAGGCGGTATCATAC
>CAMGAL010000064.1 GCA_946007445.1 uncultured Mediterranea sp. | reverse complement strand
CGGGGGGCGCTATCCAGAAGATAGACAAGGCTCACCCCGCCCGACTGATACCCGCCCGACTGCTGGACAATCCCGTGGAGTATGCTCACATCGTGACCTCGACCACGCACAAGACCCTGCGCGGTCCGCGTGGTGGTATCATCCTGATGGGCAAGGATTTCCCCAACCCCTGGGGCAAGAAGACTCCGAAGGGCGAAATCAAGATGATGTCGCAACTGCTGGATTCGGCCGTCTTCCCCGGCATCCAGGGCGGTCCGCTGGAGCACGTCATTGCTGCCAAGGCGGTGGCCTTCGGAGAAATCCTGCAACCCGAATGGAAGGAGTATGCCGCACAGGTGAAGAAGAACGCCGCCACACTGGCACAAGCTCTCATAGACCGCGGCTTCACCATCGTGAGCGGCGGTACGGACAACCACTCCATGCTGGTAGACCTGCGCTCCAAGTATCCTGACCTGACGGGTAAGGTGGCTGAAAAGGCACTGGTATCGGCCGACATCACCGTAAACAAGAATATGGTGCCCTTCGACAGCCGCTCGGCTTTCCAGACCTCGGGAATCCGCCTCGGTACGCCCGCCATCACGACCCGTGGTGCCAAGGAGGAGTTGATGCTGGAGATTGCCGAGATGATAGAGACCGTGCTCTCCAACGTGGACAACGAGCAAGTCATTGCGGAGGTTCGTGCCCGTGTCAACAAGACGATGGCCAACTATCCGATTTTCGCTTATTAACTATCAGTCAACAACAGATCATGCCGAGTGGAGTGGATCCGCTCGGCATGACTTCCATATAAAGGCATGAAACTACGCACGACGATACTGATTCTGACCACCTTCATCGGCGGCGGGATGCTCCACGCCCAGGAGAGGGAACACATCGATACCCTGGCCCTGCAGCGTGCCGTGATGGGTGAAGACGTCAGGGAGTATGGAGGCTATCTGCTGGACATGGGCAGCATACTCAACCGGGAAGCCCCTATCCTACCCCGATTTTCGCTGCAAATCCCCGATGCGACACAAGACCTCAGTTTCCTGTACCATGCATCTGCTTCGAATAGCCAGGTGAAGGATTACAACCGCCTGTTTGCCCTGCCTGCCTCACAAAGCTATGGTACCGCCACATGGAGCACCGGCTACGGCTTTTGGAACTCAGGCACCACCACCCTGCAGAGCAGCACCTTCCAGCTGAAGAATGGTATGCGGATTACCACCTACGGGCAGTATAATAAGGAGGGATGGCGCATCCCTTCCCACTCCGCCCTGCCTTGGGAGCGGAACATGTATAAAGGCGCCTTTGAACTGAAATCGTCCAACGGCGCCTTCGGTATCCGTTTCGAAGTGGAGAGGCACTGACCCTCGCCACTCGTAGCTTGTCAGTTGTAGCTCGTAGCTATTTCATGCTTCCTCCCACAATGTCCAGCAACTCATTGGTAATGGCTTGCTGACGGCTCTTGTTGTACTGCTTGGTCAACTCCTGTATCAGGTCGTTGGCATTGTCGGTAGCGGTCTGCATGGCCATGGTGCGGGCTGCGTGCTCGGAAGCGTTGCTGTCGAGCAATACGGTATAAATCTTCTGGCTCAGCACCTTGGGAAGCAGGGTAGCAATCAATTCTTCAACCGAAGGTTCCACGATATAATCCTTGTAGTACCCCTTCGCCGAGATTGCATCCGAGGATGCATCTGCAGAACGAGCTGCCAAGTCGAAAGGCAGATAGGTCTCATGCGTGAGGACCTGCGAACCCATCGACTTGAAATGATGATACACCAGTTCCACCCGGTCCACCCGTGCGCGGACAAAATCGTCCTGCAACTGACGGGCCAGGGCGTAGGCTCCGGCCACATCGGGCTTGTCGGCCAAGGCTTGGTAGCTGCCCTGCGAGGGATAGCCCAACTTACGCGCAGCCTCTTCGGCCTTCTTGCCTACCGCATAGACCAGTACGTTCTCTTTCGGAAGCGAACGATAGGGCTGCAGAGCCTGCTCCAGCAGACGGGCCACGTTGGAGTTGAACGCTCCACACAGCGACCCGTTGGAAGCAAATACGGCAATCGCCACCCGATGTACCTCGGCCGGTGGCACGACAAACGGAGAGTTCACCTGCGTGGCAGCACCCAGCAGATGGGACAAGATGCCGTCCAGCCGCTGCTGATAGGGCAACATGCCCTGTATGCGCGACTGGGCCTTATGCAACTTGGCCGACGCCACCATCTTCATGGCCGACGTGATCTGTCGGGTGCTCTTCACCGAGACAATCCGGTTCTTTACCTCTTTCAATGAAGCCATACGCTATGAGTTTTCGGTCGGTTCGACATGATTATTCACTCATCAGTTGGGCAGTGGCCTGGGCGGTCTGCTCCAGCAGGGCACAAACTTCGTCGTTGATGACTCCACCCTTCAGCACATCCAGCACATCGGCACGATGCTTACGCTCCAGCGTATCGAGGAAGTTGCGTTCAAACTCCGATACCTTATCGAGCGGCACATTGCGCAGCAGTCCGTGCGTACCGCAATAGAGAATGGCAATCTGCTTCTCCACCGGCATGGGGCTGTACTGAGGCTGTACCAGCAGGCGGGTATTCTTCTGTCCCTTGTCGATGGTCAGGGCCGTCACGGCATCCATATCGCCACTGAACTTGGTGAACGCCTCCAGCTCGCGATACTGGGCCTGGTCAATCTTCAACGTACCGGCCACCTTCTTCATGGCTTTAATCTGGGCATTACCTCCCACACGGCTCACGGAGATACCCACGTCGATGGCGGGGCGGTTGCCCTGGTTGAAGAGGTTGGTATCGAGGAAGATCTGTCCGTCGGTAATGGAGATGACGTTGGTGGGGATATAGGCTGATACGTCGCCGGCCTGCGTCTCGATGATGGGCAGTGCGGTGAGCGAACCGCCTCCCTTGACCTTGCCCTTCAAGCTATCGGGCAGGTCGTTCATCTGCTCGGCCACCTCTACCCGACCGATGATCTTGGCTGCACGCTCCAGCAAGCGGCTATGCAGGTAGAAGATGTCGCCCGGATAGGCTTCACGGCCTGAGGGACGACGCAGGATAAGCGACACCTCACGATAGGCAACGGCCTGCTTGGTCAGGTCGTCGTACACCAGCAGTGCATGGCGGCCGGTATCGCGGAAATACTCGCCGATAGCCGCACCGGCAAAGGGAGCATAATACTGCATGGCCGCAGGGTCGCCGGCAGTGGCGGCCACCACGATGGTATAGTCCATAGCACCGCTCTCGCGCAGGGTGTTGACGATGGATGCCACCGTGGAGCCCTTCTGACCGATAGCCACATAGATGCAATAGACGGGGTCGCCGGCATCGTAGTTGGAGCGCTGGTTGATGATGGTGTCGATGGCAATGGCTGTCTTGCCTGTCTGTCGGTCGCCGATAATCAATTCACGCTGCCCGCGACCGATGGGTATCATGGCATCCACGGCCTTCAGTCCGGTCTGCAACGGTTGGTTCACCGGCTGGCGATAGATGACGCCGGGAGCCTTGCGCTCCAACGGCATTTCACACAGCTCGCCGCTGATAGGCCCCCGCCCATCCAGCGGAGTGCCCAGCGGATCAATGACACGTCCCAACATGCCTTCACCCACACGGATGGAGGCGATGCGGCCGGTGCGCTTCACGCTGAACCCCTCCTTGATGCGGTCCGTCGGACCCAACAGCACGGCACCCACATTGTCCTCTTCGAGGTTCATCACAATGGCCATCATGCCGTTGTCAAACTCCAGCAGTTCGTTGGCCTCGGCATTGTGCAGTCCGTAGATGCGCACGACGCCGTCGCTAACCTGCAACACCGTGCCCACCTCGTCGAGCTGTGCCTCCACGCCGATGCCTTCCAGCTGTTTGCTCAGGATGTCCGACACCTCGCTAACTTTTATTTTTTCTGACAACATGTTCTTGTTCGTTTTTCAGTTTAATAGATTTCACACTACGCGCCGGTTCTTCTCGACAAACTGCTGCCTGACCCGTTGCAACTGGGTGGCAACACTGGCATCGAGCCGATAGCCGTTCACGTCGAATACAAAGCCTCCCTCTATGGCCGGATTGACCTCGGTCTGCACATCCATCGTGGCATGAAGCAACTTCGAAGCCCGCTGCCTGATACGCTCCACCATCTCCGGACGGACAGGTACAGCGGTGGTCAGTCGGGCCACTGCAATGTGATGACGCTTGCGGTAGAGGTCGGCAAACGAGAGGGCTATAAACCGCAGGATGGCTTCGCGTCCGTTCTGCAACAGCAGGTCGATGAAGCGGCCCAACTCCTGGCTGGGAGTAGCCTCGCCCACGGCTGCCAAGAGAATCAGCTGCCGCTTCTCCTCACGGCTGCGCAACGGATTGTCCAACGCACTGGCCAGCTGGGGATGAAGCCGGAAGCTACGCTCCAGCTGCTCCATCTCTGCATAGACCTGTGCTTCGGCTCCGGTCTTGCCCACATAGTCCATCAGGGCCTTGGCATAACGCACCGATACGATTCCTATATCCACGTCACTTCGATTTTTACTTCGTTTCTCTTTGGGTTACCTCATCGAGCATACGGTCAATCATCGCCATCTGTTCCTTCTCGTCAGAGAGGCGACGGCGGATAATCTTCTCGGCAATCTCGACCGAGAGGAGCGCCACCTGGCGGCGGATGTCGCGAATGGCCTCTTCCCGCTCGCGTTGCATCTGCTCGCGCATGAGGGTCATCTCCTTGCGCACCGTCTCTTCTGCTTGTTGGCGGGCCTGTGCGATGATGTGGTCGCGCTCCTGCATGGCTTCACGCAGGATGCGTGCCTGCTCTTTTTCGGCATTGGCCACGATGGCATCGCTCTCCACCTTCAGCCGGGCCAGCCGTTCATCGGCCTGCCGGGCATTTTCGAGCGAGCGGTCGATGGACGCCTTGCGCTCCTCCACCATCTGCGTGATGATGGGGAAGCCATACTTGGCCAACACCGCAAATACCACACCGAAAGAGAGCAGCATCCAGAAGACAAGTCCGCTTTCAGGTATCAGTAATGACATAACTTGCTCGTTATTAAAGATGAGTGATAGGCTATTACAATACCACAGCCAACATACATACAACGACTGCCAGCAGGGATACACCCTCAATCAGGGCAGCGGCAATAATCATACTCATGCGGATGTCGCCCGATGCTTCCGGCTGACGGGCAATGGCTTCTACAGCCGAAGAACCGATTTTACCGATACCCAGAGCGGCACCAATCACAGCAACACCGGCACCCAGTGCGGCACCCATCTTAGCAAACCCGGCAGAAGCCGCAGCAGCTTGTAACAATACAGTTGATAGTAACATAGTCTTTCAATTTTTAATGATTAAATATTTATATTTCTTTGATTTCATTCGTAGGTTCATGATGCGGCTCTTCTTGAGCCAAGCCAATGAAGACAGCCGACAGCATGGTGAATACATAGGCTTGCAGGAAAGCCACCAGCAACTCCAACGCATTCATGAAGATGTTGAAGAAGACTGACGTGACACTGAGCCCGGCATTGAGCACAGGCCCCATGCTGGCCGAGATGAACACCAGACAAACCAGCACCAGCATGGCCATGTGGCCCGCCAGCATATTGGCAAACAGACGGAGCATCAAGGCGAAAGGCTTGGTCAGGATGCCGAAAAACTCGATGAGCGGCATCATGGGCACGGGAGCCTTGAGCCACCAAGGTACCTCGGGCCAGAAGATGTCCTTCCAGTAATGCTTGTTGCCGAAGAGGTTGACGGCCAAGAACGTGCAGAAAGCCAGCACGAAGGTGATGGCCATGTTGCCCGTTACATTGGCACCGCCGGGGAAGATGGGGAGCAGCCCCATGAGGTTGTTGAGGAAGATGAAGAAGAATGCCGTCAGCAAATAGGGTGCAAACTTCTTGTACTTCGGCCCGACACAACTCTTGATGATATCGTCGTTCACCATCATGATGAACATCTCCATCATCCCCACAAAGCCTCTGGGTGCCTGCGTGCCCTCGGGATGGCGCTTGTACCAGCGGGCTACCCCCAAGATGATGATGACCAGCAGCAGACTGTTGAGCATCAAGGCAAAAGCGATCTTAGTGATGGAGAAATCCCACGGTCTGACCTCAGCCCCTTGCGCATCGTGCTCCACCAGCTTGCCTTCATAGGGGCTGCCCTCGGGAGCTATCGAAAGGCCTTCGTAACTGCCATGATGCAGCTTCGAAGAGAGGAACGTATGCCATCCCGTCGTCGGGCTATAGACAATGACCGGCAGCGGTATGGTCACATGGTGTTCGCCCCAGGTGGTGATGTGCCACTCATAGGCATCGCCAATGTGCCCGAATACGATTTCCTTGACATCCACCTTCTCTTCGGCAGCAGCCTGCGGTTCGTCTGCCCGCGCCGAGGCGGGGAGCATCAGTAGCGCTACAAGCAGCGTCAGGATCATACGGAAGTTCTTATGTTTCAATCCGTTCATATCATTTCTTTGTTTCATACTTCGAGAAAAACCAGGTATCGAAAGCCAGGTATAAGAGGTAATTGATGACGAAAGCCAGTGCAAACAGCAACAAGTTGTGGCGTGCCACCACGGCATAGACCGCCACGGCCACACAGGCCACCACCATCCGTACGCCTCGGACCAGCAGATAGATCTGAGCCCGCCGGGCCGGTTGGTGGGATGCGAACTGTTCGCAGGCAGCGATGGTCAGCCTTCCACACAGCAGGAAAAAGAGGGGTATCAGCCAATAGTCGGCGAAAGCCCTTTCCGGCCATATGTGGAAGAGTGCGGCTGCCACCAGGCCAAGCACCAGCGTGAGTGCTGCCAGCAGCAACATGTAGCGTCGCGTCAGGGATTCGTTCTTCATACCTCTCCTACCATTGCGTCCGTTTATACCATCTCTACGCAGACATCCACCCGGTTGTCACTCATATCCACTACTCCCCCTTCTATCTCTACGCTCTGTTCTTCGTTTCCCACGAGGAAAATGATTTTTCCTCGCGACAAAGATGAAACGATGGGTGCATGATGAGGCAGAATGGTAAAGCGGCCCAGGGTGGCGGGCAACGTCACGCTATCCACATCGCCATCGAAAATCCGCTTCTCAGGCGATACGATATTCAGATGCAAATTCATAGTTCTCTCTCCGTTCTATCCGTTTCTACTTAGCTTGTTCCAGCAGTTTCTTACCCTTCTCGATAGCCTCTTCGATGGTGCCCACATTGAGGAAGGCCGGTTCGGGCAGGTAGTCCACCTCGCCGTCCAAAATCATCTTGAATCCGCGGATGGTATCTTCGATGCTGACCATCGTGCCGGGCACTCCCGTGAACTGTTCGGCCACGGCGAAGGGCTGCGAGCGGAATCGCTGTACGCGAAGGGCGCGCTTGACCAACGTGCGGTCGGCTTCGCTCAACTCCTCCATACCGAGAATGGCGATGATGTCCTGCAACTCCTTGTTGCGCTGCAGAATCTGCTTCACACGCTGGGCCACCTCATAGTGCTCCTGACCCACGACATGCGGATCGAGGATGCGCGAAGTGGACTCCAAGGGGTCAACGGCCGGATAGATGCCCAGCTCGGTAATCTTACGGCTCAGCACGGTCGTAGCGTCCAGGTGAGTGAAGGTAGTGGCAGGAGCCGGGTCGGTCAAGTCGTCGGCAGGCACGTAAACGGCTTGCACGGAAGTGATGGAACCGTTCTTCGTGGAAGTGATACGCTCCTGCATGGCACCCATCTCCGTGGCCAGCGTAGGCTGATAACCTACGGCAGAGGGCATTCGTCCCAACAGAGCCGACACCTCCGAACCGGCTTGGGTGAAACGGAAGATGTTGTCGATAAAGAAAAGGATGTCGCGTGGGCCGTTGCTCTCTGAACCTTGGTCGCGGAAAGACTCGGCCACCGTCAAGCCCGACAAGGCTACCGACTGACGGGCACCAGGAGGTTCGTTCATCTGTCCGAATATCAGTGATACCTGCGACTTGGCCACCTCGTCATAATCGACCTTCGAGAGGTCCCAGTCGCCGGCTTCCATGCTTTTTTTGAACTCCTCGCCGTAACGGATAACGCCCGACTCAATCATCTCGCGCAGCAGGTCGTTGCCTTCGCGGGTACGCTCACCCACACCGGCAAACACCGAGAAGCCATGCTGCTTCTTGGCAATGTTGTTGATGAGCTCCTGAATGAGCACCGTCTTGCCAACGCCGGCACCACCGAACAATCCGATTTTACCACCTTTGCAGTACGGCTCCAGCAGGTCAATCACCTTAATGCCGGTATAGAGCACCTCCTGCACCGTGGTCAGTTCCTCAAACTTAGGCGGCTCGCGATGAATGGGGTAAGCACCTGTTCTGTCCAGTTCGCGCATACCATCGATGCTGTCTCCCACCACGTTCATCAGTCGGCCCTTGATCTGGTCGCCTACAGGCATGGTGATAGGCTGGCCCAGCGGATGCACCTTCATGCCCCGCTGCAATCCGTCCGTACTGTCCATGGCCACGGTACGCACCGTGTCCTCACCGATGTGCTGCTGCACCTCCACGAGGAGACTCTTCCCGTTCATCCGTTTGATTTCCAATGCGGCATGGATGCTGGGCAGCTGGGTCTTCTCGTCCATGCCTTCGAAGCAGACGTCCACTACCGGTCCGATGACCTGCGAAATATGTCCTACCAATTGTGACATAAGCTTTCTATTGTTTCTATATAATAATATAAGTATGAATTTTCCATCAATACTGTTCAAGCACCTGCAAAGGTAGAAAACAATTTGAAAAACTACAATCATCCTACTCACTTTATTATCTTTATTTAAACGAATTGAACACTAAATCCGCCATTTTGGTTTCAAGCGAATGGAAGCATCAAGAAAAATAGCACAAAACTTTGGCCAAATCAGAAATAGTCCTTACCTTTGCATCGCTTTACGAAAAACGTATCGCATCGACTCGGGGTGTAGCGCAGTCCGGTTAGCGCACCTGCTTTGGGAGCAGGGGGTCATGGGTTCGAATCCCGTTACCCCGACACATTGGGAATCAGCAACTTACCATGAAATAAAACTGCTGATCATTGAGAATGATGAGCGACTATAACGCATACTTGAACGGACAACTGCAAGAAATGGTGTCCGCATTAGCCAGGCGGGGCGTGGACCCTGCAGAGCTGGCTCGCATAGAAGATGCTTTCGAATTTGCCCGCGAGGCTCACAGCGGACAGAAGCGGAAAAGTGGAGAACCCTACATTATACACCCTGTGGCAGTGGCGCGCATCGTGGCTGAAGAATTGCAGTTGGGCGTCAACCCCATCATTGCGGCTTTCCTGCACGATGTGGTGGAAGATACTCCCCACACGCTCGACGAAGTGAAGGCCCGCTATGGGAGTGATGTAGCCTAGCTGGTGCG
>CAMGAL010000063.1 GCA_946007445.1 uncultured Mediterranea sp. | reverse complement strand
TACCGCAAGGACCGGGAAAAACATGCCTGGAACCCCGAGACCATCAGTACCCTGCAACTGGCCACCCGACTGGGTAGCTACAAGAAGTTCAAGGAGTTCACCACTCAGGTGGACAGCAAGGAGAAGCCCATCTTCCTGCGCGACTTCCTCGACTTCAAGCGCAATCCCATAGACATCAGCCGCGTGGAGCCTGTAGAGAACATCGTGCGCCGATTCGTGACGGGAGCCATGTCGTTCGGTGCCATCAGCCAGGAGGCTCACGAAGCCATGGCCTTGGCCATGAACAAGCTGCATGGCCGCAGCAACACCGGCGAAGGTGGTGAGGACGCAGCCCGCTTCGGCACCGACAAGGGCAGTGCCATCAAGCAGGTGGCTTCGGGCCGCTTCGGTGTGACGACGGAGTATCTGGTGAACGCCAGTGAAATACAAATCAAGATAGCACAAGGTGCCAAGCCGGGCGAGGGGGGACAGCTGCCGGGCTTCAAGGATGACGAAGTGATCCCCCCCACACTCCATAGCATCCCGGGCATTTCGCTCATATCACCACCGCCTCATCACGACATCTACTCCATCGAAGACCTGGCCCAGCTCATCTTTGACTTGAAGAACGTCAATCCGCAAGCCAAGATCAGTGTCAAGCTGGTGGCCGAGAGTGGGGTGGGTACCATTGCCGCCGGTGTGGCCAAAGCCAAGGCCGACCTCATCGTCATCAGCGGTGCCGAGGGTGGTACAGGTGCCTCACCGGCCAGCTCCATCCGCTATGCCGGCATCTCGCCCGAGATTGGCCTGAGCGAGACCCAGCAGACGCTGGTGCTCAACGGACTGCGCGGACAGGTCATGCTGCAGGTCGATGGTCAGCTCAAGACCGGTCGCGATGTCGTGCTGATGGCTATGCTGGGTGCCGAGGAGTATGGATTTGCCACCGCTGCCCTCATCGTGCTGGGCTGTGTGATGATGCGCAAGTGCAACCAGAACACCTGCCCCGTAGGCGTAGCCACGCAGAACCCCGAGCTGCGCAAGCACTTCAGCGGTCGGAGCGAGTATCTCGTTAACTACTTCACCTTCTTGGCGCAAGAGGTGCGCGAGTATCTGGCCGAAATCGGTGTGGAGAAGATGGACGACATCATCGGACGGACCGACCTCATCGTCCGCAAGTCGCTGGCCGATGACCCCAATCCCAAGCACGCGCTGCTGGACTTCAGCCGTCTGGTGACTCGCGTGGACAATGGCGCTGCCATTCACCACACCATCGACCAGCAGCATGGCATCGACCGTGTGAAGGATGTGGAGATGCTGCACGCTGCCGCCGAGGCGGTGGAACATCAGAAAGAGATTTCGCTCGAATATACGATAGCCAATACCGACCGTGCCTGCGGCACGATGCTCTCCGGTGCCATTGCCAAGCGCTATGGAGCCAAGGGCTTGCCCGAACATACGCTAAACGTCAAGTTCAAGGGCTCTGCCGGACAGAGCTTCGGTGCCTTCTTGGTGCCGGGCATCAACTTCAAGCTGGAGGGTGAGGCCAACGACTACCTGGGCAAGGGACTCAGTGGCGGACGCATTGCCGTCCTGCCGCCCGTGCGCAGCAACTTCGAGGCGGAACAGAACACCATTGCCGGCAACACCCTGCTCTACGGAGCCACCAGTGGCGAGGTCTACATCAATGGCCGCGTGGGCGAACGTTTTGCCGTGCGCAACTCGGGAGCCATTGCCGTCGTAGAGGGTGTGGGCGACCACTGCTGCGAGTACATGACCGGCGGCCGCGTGGTGGTGCTGGGACAGACCGGACGCAACTTTGCTGCAGGTATGTCAGGCGGTGTGGCCTACGTCTGGAACCCTGAAGGCAACTTCGACTACTTCTGCAACATGGAGATGGTGGAACTGAGCCTGATAGAAGACGCCTCCTCCCGCAAGGAGCTGCACGAACTGATTCGTCAGCACTACCTCTACACCGGCTCCAAGCTGGCCCGCACCATGCTGGACAACTGGAACCGCTACGTGGACGAGTTCATCCAAGTGGTGCCCATCGAGTACAAGAAGGTGCTGCAAGAGGAGCAGATGCGCAAGTTGCAGCAGAAGATTGCCGACATGCAGAGAGACTATTGACAATGGACAGTTCTCTCCTTATAGTTAAAAACTTAAAAACTCAATATCGCTATGGGAAATCCTAAAGCATTCCTCAATATCCCCCGCCAAGAGGCGGGATACCGCCCGATACACGAACGTATCACCGACTTCAGCCAGGTAGAACAGACGCTGAACTCCAATGACCGCAAGTTGCAGGCTTCGCGCTGCATGGACTGTGGTGTGGCCTTCTGCCACTGGGCCTGCCCGCTGGGCAACAAGCCACCCGAGTTTCAAGATGCCCTCTTCAAGAGCAAGTGGCAGGAAGCCTACAACATCCTGACGCAGACCAACGACTTCCCCGAATTCACGGGCCGTATCTGCCCTGCCCTGTGCGAGAAGTCTTGCGTGCTGAAACTGGCCATCGACTCGCCCGTCACCATCCGTGAGAACGAGGCTGCCATTGCCGAAGCCGCTTTCCGCGAGGGATATGTACATCCTGCCCAACCCGAGCGCAATGGCCATAAGATAGCTGTCATCGGTGCCGGCCCTGCCGGCTTGTCAGCCGCTTGCCGGCTCAATGCCAAGGGCTACGAGGTGACGGTGTTCGACCGTCGCCCCATGCCGGGCGGACTGCTGCGCTATGGCATCCCCAACTTCAAGTTGCCCAAGGAGGTCATCGACCGCCGCATCAAGGTGCTGGAGGCCGAAGGCATCCACTTCGAGATGGGTATGGAGGTCAATCCCGAACAGCTGCCCGTCGGATTCGACGCTTATTGCCTCTGCACCGGCACACCCACTGCCCGCGACCTCTCCATCCCCGGCCGTGACCTGAAGGGCATCTACTTCGCCCTCGATATGCTGAGTCAGCAGAACCGCATCCTCGATGGGGAGAGCTTCGCCAAGGACGAGCTGGTCAATGCCAAGGGCAAGCGCGTGCTGGTCATCGGTGGTGGCGACACGGGTAGCGACTGCATCGGCACCAGCATCCGCCAGGGAGCCGTCTGCGTGACGCAAATCGAAATCATGCCCCAGCCGCCTGTGAGTCACAACCCCGCCACTCCCTGGCCGCAATGGCCCGTGGTGATGAAGACCACCAGCAGCCACGAAGAGGGCTGTACACGCCGCTCGTGACTGCCCTCCAACCGCTTCATCGGCAAGAATGGCAAGGTGTGTGGCGTAGAAGTGGAAGAGGTGGAGTGGCTGCCCGCTCCCGAAGGTGGCCGCCCCGTCATGCAACCCACCGGCAAGAAGGAGGTCATCGAGGCCGACATGGTGCTGCTGGCCATGGGTTTCCTCAAGCCTCAACATCCTGCACTGCCTGAGAACGTATTCCTGGCCGGCGATGCCGCCAGCGGTGCCAGTCTGGTGGTGCGCGCCTTGGCCAGCGGCCGACAAGTGGCGGAAGAGATTGACAGAAAACTAAAATCGAAAAGATAAATGAACAACTGAAAAACTTAAAACAATATGTGTGGAATAACCGGTATATTCAATATCAAGCAGCAGACTCCCGAACTGCGCAAGAAAGCCCTTCGTATGTCACAGAAGATTCGCCACCGCGGACCCGACTGGAGCGGCATCTATGTAGGCGGCAGTGCCATTCTGGCTCACGAACGCCTCTCCATTGTTGACCCCCAATCGGGTGGCCAGCCCCTCTACTCCCCCGACCGGAAGCTGGTCTTGGCTGTCAATGGCGAGATCTACAACCACCGCGACATCCGTGCTCACTATGCCGGTAAGTACACCTTTCAGACGGGTTCTGACTGCGAAGTCATCCTGGCGCTCTATCGCGACAAGGGCATCCACTTCCTGGAGGATTTGAACGGCATCTTCGCCTTCGCCCTCTATGACGAGGAGCGGGACGAATTCCTCATTGCCCGCGACCCCATCGGCGTGATTCCCCTCTACATCGGCAAGGACAGCGAGGGACGCATCTACTTCGGCAGCGAGCTGAAAGCCCTCGAAGGCTTCTGCGACGAATACGAACCCTTCCTGCCCGGTCACTACTACTGGAGCCGCGAGGGCGAAATGAAGCGCTGGTACACGCGCGACTGGATGGAGTATGAAGCCGTGAAGGACAACTACCTGCCTGCTGCTGCCCGCCACGGCGGAATGCCTGTGGCATCCCAGACCGACTATGCCGCTCAGGTGAAGGCCGTACACGATGCGCTCGAAGCCTCGGTGCAGCGACAGCTGATGTCCGATGTGCCCTACGGCGTGCTGCTCTCCGGCGGTCTGGACTCTTCGGTCATCTCCGCCATTGCCAAGAAGTTTGCAGGCAAGCGCATCGAGACTGACAATCAGGCCGATGCCTGGTGGCCGCAGCTCCACTCCTTTGCCGTGGGCTTGAAGGGAGCCCCCGACTTGGCCAAGGCTCGCGAGGTAGCGCAGCACATCGGTACCGTGCACCACGAGATCAACTACACCATTCAGGAGGGTCTGGACGCCATCCGCGATGTCATCTATTTCATCGAGACCTACGACGTCACCACCGTGCGTGCTTCTACTCCCATGTATCTGCTGGCGCGCGTCATCAAGTCGATGGGCATCAAGATGGTGCTCAGCGGCGAGGGTGCCGACGAGGTGTTTGGCGGTTATCTCTACTTCCACAAGGCACCCACGCCCCGCGACTTCCACGAAGAGACCGTCCGCAAGCTCTCCAAGCTCTACATGTACGACTGCCTGCGTGCCAACAAGAGCCTCTCGGCTTGGGGTGTGGAGGGTCGTGTACCCTTCCTCGACAAGGAGTTTCTCGACGTGGCCATGCGCCTCAATCCTGCCGTCAAGATGTGTCCCGGCAAGGAGATTGAGAAGAAGGTGGTGCGCGAGGCCTTCAGTGACATGCTCCCCCAGAGCGTAGCTTGGCGACAGAAGGAGCAGTTCAGCGATGGCGTGGGCTACTCGTGGATTGATACCCTCAAAGCCATGACCGCTGTTGCCGTGAGCGACGAGCAGATGGCCCATGCTGCCGAGCGCTTCCCCATCCACACACCCATGAACAAGGAGGAGTATTACTACCGCAGCATCTTCGAAGAGCATTTCCCCAGCCGCTCGGCCGCCCTCAGTGTGCCCAGCGTGCCCAGTGTGGCTTGCTCCACTGCCGAAGCATTGGCTTGGGATGCCTCGTTCCGAGGCAAGAACGACCCCAGCGGACGTGCCGTGGCCGGCGTGCATGATGAGGCCTATAAGTGACCGATTTCTCTTTACGATTACTCTTTATCGTAGTATTGATAAATCAAAAACCTCAAGCATATGCGATAGGGGTGCCAAATCTACCCGAATCATGGAGTTTTGGCACCCCTATACCGTACCCGCTCCGTACCTGCTCCGTACCTGCTCCGCTTCTCCTTCGCTCCTTGTTCGCTCGTTGTCCGCTCACAGCCTCCACCTTCTTCGTTCTATAGGAAGCGGAGGATAAGCGGAAATCAGACGAAGAAACAGCGGAGTTGGTACGGAGGAGGTACTGACTTTGACTGATTTTACGATCCTACGGACGAGTTATTTCACCACGCTGTTGGTAGCGGGGTCGGGGAAGACGATGGAGGGCTTGAACTGCTTGGCCTCCTCGAAATCCATCAGGGCATAGGACATGATGATGACGATGTCGCCCGGTTGCACCTTACGGGCGGCGGCTCCGTTGAGGCAAATCTTGCCCGAGCCGCGCTCGCCCTTGATGATGTAGGTCTCAAAACGCTCGCCGTTGTTGTTGTTGGTGATGCACACCTTCTCGCCGGCTATCATGTTGGCTGCATCCATCAAGTCTTCGTCGATGGTGACACTGCCTATGTAGTTGAGGTTGGCCTCAGTGACGCGGGCGCAGTGAATCTTGGACTTCAATACTTCTATCATCATAGTTCAGGCTCCTTATATTTGATGTTGTCTATCAGTCGCACATCGCCGCAGAACACGGTGATGCAACCTACGGCATAATCGGTCTCTTCCCACTGACTGATGGTCTGCATGGTGCGTCCATCCACTAGGGCAAAGTACTCCAGGCGCAGGCCGGGGGCGGCGGCAAAGGTGCGGCTGGCAAAGAGCGTCTGCGAGATGCGCAGTGCTTGCTGGCGTTGCTCGGCCGTGAGGCGGGCGTTGCGGCTACTCAGGGCCAGGCCGTCGGCCTCGCGCACGATGGGGCATCCCACAATCTGCAGGGGCAGTTGCAGCTGCTTCACCATCTCGCGGATGATGGCCAGCTGCTGGAAGTCTTTTTCACCGAAATAGGCACGGTCGGGCTGCACGGCGGCAAAGAGCTTGCTCACTATCTGGCATACGCCGTTGAAGTGTCCCGGACGGAAAGCTCCCTCCATGACGGTGTCCAGCGGAGCGTAGCTGAAGGTGCGCGTATCAGGCTGGGGATACATCTCGGCGACCGACGGTGCGAAGGCCATCGTGGCGCCGCACGCTTCCAGCAGGCAGCAGTCGGCCTCCAGAGTACGGGGATATTTCTCCAAGTCGGTGGGGTCGTTGAATTGGGTAGGATTGACGAAGATGCTCACCACTGTGGCATCGTTTTCGGCTACACTGCGCTTCACCAATGAGGCGTGTCCTGCGTGGAGGGCACCCATGGTGGGCACCAAGCCTACGCTCTTCTGCTGAGCGCGCAGGTCGTCCAGTGTGGCCTGCAACTCCTTGATAGTATGTACTATTTTCATCTTTTTGGGTTATGAATTGAGTCTGTTCATTCAAAAAAACGGTGCAAAATAAGCCATTATTTGCCACATAACGAAGAAATCGGGCAATTTATTCTATCGCTGCCCTCCTTTTTTGTGCCTCAAGAGACTTTCTGCCACTTGATATACAGCATCTTAACAAAACATAAGGAATTAAAGAATGTCTAAATTGGCTCTATTCCGCGTTTTTTTTCGTATCTTTGCCCCATAATTGAGAACATGGCTATTATGACTAAGGCGAACAAGGTGTTATTCATCACCCAAGAAATCACTCCGTACGTGTCGGAGTCGGAAATGGCAAAGGTAGGACGAAACCTGCCGCAGGCCATCCAGGAACGTGGGCGCGAAATCAGAACGTTTATGCCCAAGTGGGGCAACATCAATGAGCGTAGAAACCAGCTGCACGAGGTGATACGCCTCTCGGGCATGAACCTGATCATTGATGACACGGACCATCCGCTCATCATCAAGGTGGCATCCATCCAGTCGGCCCGTATGCAGGTCTATTTCATCGACAACGACGACTATTTCCAGAACCGCTTGCAGAAGTGCGACGAGAACGGCGAGGAGTATGAGGACAACGATGCCCGAACCATCTTCTACGCCCGCGGCGTGCTGGAAACGGTCAAGAAGTTGCGCTGGTGCCCTGACATCATCCATTGCCACGGCTGGATGACCGTGCTGGCTCCTCTGTATATCAAGAAGGCCTACAAGGACGAACCCTCGTTCCGCAGTTCCAAAGTGGTGTTCTCGCTCTATGAGGAGGATTTCAAGCAGCCTTTCCATGCCGACTACGCCGCTAAGCTGATGCTCAAAGGTGTGGCCAAGAAAGATGTCGCTTTCCTCAAGGACCCCATCGACTACTTCATGGCTTGCAAGCTGGCCATCGACTTCTCCGACGGCGTGGTGCAGCAGAGTGAGCACATTGACCCCCGCGTGCTGGAATATGCCCGGCAGTGCGGCAAGCCCTTCCTGCCTTATCAGGCACCCGAGGCATTTGCCGATGCCTGCAACGCCTTCTACGACCGCGTGTGGGGAGCCGACGAAGAGGGCGATGGAGATGCTAAATAACCTATTCCCCGAATGTGTTGACAATGAAAACAAGAAAATCTCTGCTCAAGGCGCTGGCCGGTGCGGCCGCCACACTCCTGATGTGCGTGGCGTGCGACGACACCACCGGCACGTTGGGCAACAATATGCTGCCCGGATCGGACTACATACACACCAGTTCGGCCCTGTATGATGTGACGACCCGCTCGGTACTGGCCGACTCGGTCTTTGCAAAGACCAGCACGGGCTATGTGGGCCGCTTCAGCGACCCCGACTTCGGTTACTTTGAGTCAGGCTTCCTGACGGAGCTCAACTGTACGGACAATTTCACCTTCCCCATCCCTTATACCTATGACGAGAAGACAAAGACGGGCAAGGGAACCCTGGCCGGCGACTCGGTGGTGGACTGCAGCCTGGTGGTGTACTACAAGAGCTGGTTTGGCGACTCGCTGAATGCCTGCCGCATGAGTGTCTATCAGCTGGACAAGCGGCTGGAGAAGAACCGCTATACCAACGTCCGGCCGGAGGAGTTCTACAACAAGTATGACCCCGAGGCTCTGCTGGGACGCAAGGCCTATACGGCCTACGACACCTCCGTGCCCGACTCGGTGCGCAATGCCACGGACAGCTACGGCTACGCCACCTTCGAGCCCAACGTCACCTTCCCCCTCGACAAGGAGTATGCTCGCGGCCTGCTGGTGCTCAACCGCGAGCACCCCGAGTACTTCAAGAATGCCGAAGCCTTTGCCGATCATGTGTTCAAGGGAGTCTATGTGAAGAGCGACTACGGCGACGGCACCATCCTCTACGTCGATCGTGTGGCCATGCGCATGTCGTTCTGCCTGCACTACACCGATTCATTAGGTGTGGCGCTCAAGAAGCAGGATGGCACCGACTCGCTGACCGTCAGCTCGTTCACCGTCTTTGCCTCTACCAAGGAGGTGGTGCAGGCCAATCAGTTCATGAACTCCGACCTCATCGCCCAACGGGCTGCCGAGGAGGAGCACACCTACCTGAAGTCGCCTGCCGGCATCTTTACCGAAGCCACGCTGCCCTACGACAAACTCTACCAGGACCTGGCTGGCGATACGCTCAATGCCGTGAAGCTCACCTTCACCAACTACCAGCAGCAGGACAAGTATCGCTTCAGCATGTCAGAGCCGGAAACGGTGCTCTTGCTGCGCAAGACAGAGCTGAAGGAGTTCTTCGAAAACAACAGCCTGACGAACGACATCACCTCTTATTATGTGTCGCACAACAATGTGGCGACCAATCAGTACACTTTCCAGAACATATCGCGACTGGTCACGACCTGCATCAGCGAGAAGCTGGATGCCAAGCAGGCAGCCCGCAGCAAGGCCGGTGCCAGTTGGAACGAAGCCAAATGGGAAGCCGAATGGACGGCGCAGCATCCCGACTGGGACAAGGTGTTGCTGATTCCCGTGCAGGTGGACACCTACACCGACTCCTATTATGGCTCGCAGCGCGTCATCGGCATCAACCACGACCTGCGGCCCAGCTATGCCAAACTGAAGGGTGGTCCCAAGGGCGGCAACCTGCAGATAGAGGTCATCTATACGACGTTTCAGAAATAAGTGATACGATACAGACAGCTTATAAAAAATCATGCCGGACAAAGCGATGCTATGTCCGGCATGATTTTTTTATGCG
>CAMGAL010000062.1 GCA_946007445.1 uncultured Mediterranea sp. | reverse complement strand
GGGCTATACCTTGCCCAAACAGTGGGTGGGCGGCTATGACCTGCGCCTCTCCTTCTCGGCTCAGAATCCCTTCACCATCACTGGTTACTCCGGAATGGATCCCGAGCGTCCGCAGCTGGGCAACAGTGTACTTGAGACCGGTATCGATGGGGTAGCTTATCCCAATCCGCGTACCTTCTTATTCGGTATTGACTTTAAATTTTAAGGAATAGAAATTATGAAGAAGATATTTACCATAGCGGCCATGTTTGCCGCCCTGTCATTCTCTGCTTGTTCTGACTTCCTGGAGGAAGACGCACGCGGACAGCAGAACCTGGACAACTACTTCCAGAGCGAAGCCGATGCAGAGAATTTCCTGACCGGCTGCTACAATGCCCTTACCTACCACGGCTGGTGGCAGATTGAGAATTTCTGGATTCTGACCGACATGTGTACTGACGACTACTGGATGGGCAATACGACCCAAGACCAGAGCGGTTACCTCTCGTTGGCCCACTATCAGGGTGTAGGCCAGAGCAACGGTACCATCTCCAACTTCTGGCAATATCGCTACAAGGGCATCCTGCGTACCAACATTGCCATCGAGCGTATTCCGCAAGCCCATATCCTGGATGAGAAGAAGCAGGCTCGCTTCGTGGCCGAGGCCAAGTTCCTGCGTGCCTATTTCTATTTCGAACTGGTGAAGAATTTTGGTGGCGTGCCCGTCATCGACGGGTTCTTGCTGCCCGAGCAGGTGGCAGGTATCACACGCTCTACCACCGAAGAGGTTTATCAGCTGATTGAACAAGACTTGAAGGAGGCCGCCTCTATCCTGCCTCAGCGGAGCGAATACAGCGCCAACGATATGGGACGTGCCACTCGTGGTGCCGCCCTCGGATTGCTGGGTAAGGCACAACTCTATCAAGGAAAGTATGCCGAAGCCAAAGAGACGCTGAAGACCGTCATCAACGAAGGCCAATATCGCCTGATGGACGACTTCGGCAAGGTGTGGAACATCGACTACGAGAACAACGAGGAGTCGCTCTTCGAGGTGCAGAACCGCTACGACGATGTGTACGACCTGGGTGGTAGCATGACCATCGTGTCGGGCAACCGTTCGGGTGGTGACCAGGACGGCTGGGCATGGGGACTCCCCACGGCCAACCTCGAAAATGCCTTTATCGAGGCCGGTGATACCGAGCGTGTGAAGTGGACCATCATCAAGCACGGTGCGTCAGAGATTGCCGGTGAACCCGATTTCGCTACCTTGGTCGAGAAGCAGGGCAACCAGAATGGCGACGGTACCTATGCCGTAGACCCCGCCAAGCACAAGTCGGCCCGCATCAACCGCAAGCTCTACATCCCCTTGGCCAAGCGCCCCGAACACTACGACCAGCCTAAGGTGCCTCTGAACCACATCCTGCTACGCTACGGCGATGTGCTGCTGATGTATGCCGAGGCTTGTCAGGAGACGGGCGACAATGCCACCGCCCTTACCTACCTCAACATGATTCGTCAGCGTGCACACCTCTCCGATGTGACGGCCAGCGGCTCTGCCCTGCGCGATGCCATCCGTGCCGAGCGTCGTCTGGAGTTGGCTTGCGAGGGTCAGCGTCTGTATGACCTCCGTCGCTGGAAGAACGATAGCGGCAAGGCCGTCATCTGCGACATAATTGGCCCCAACGGTTGGTTTGGCAAGTGGAACACCGATGAGGCTACGGCCGACCCCTACGAGTGGGAGAATCAGTACGAAGCCAGCAACAAGGGTGCCACTTTCCAAGAGGGCCGCGACCTGCTCTTCCCGATACCTCTGTATGAGATTACCATCTCCAACGGCAGTATCGTGCAGAACCCCGGCTGGAACTAATTTTTTCAATGTTTTTGAACTGAGGGTGTTTCCGGTGGAGGCACCCTCCTTCTTTTCCTTTTTTTATCCTCATGAAAACCCGTATATTTTTTACTGGCTTGACGGCTCTCTTCTGGATGGCGTGCAGCAGCGACTCCCCCTCCACACCCTCTGAGCCTGATGTGCCCGAACAACCCGAGGTGCCCACCGGCAGTGTGGAGAAATTGGTGACCATCGATGCTGGCCAAACGTATCAGCCAATTCAAGGATTTGGCGCTTCCGATTGCTGGATGCCGGCCATTGTGGGCAGTGAGTGGAGCAGCAACCGCGAGGGCATTGCCCGCCTGCTCTTCTCCTCTGAAATTGTGGACGGACAGCCTCAGGGCATCGGCTTGTCGCAGTGGCGTGTCAATCTGGGTGGAGGCACCGCGCAGCAGGGAGCGTCCAGCGGCATTGAAGACGAGTCGCGTCGGGCCGAATCGTATCTCACTGACCAGCTGACGCTCGACTGGAACCGATGTGCCGGCCAGCGTTACTTCATGCAGCAGGCCAAAGCGTTGGGATGCAACGACTTCATCCTCTTCAGCAACACACCGCCCGTGCAGTTCACTGCCAATGGCAAGGGCTATTCGCAGAAGGGTGGTGTGAGCAACCTCAAGGACGATTGCTACGACGACTTTGCTGCCTATATGGCCGAGATGGCTGCCTATTACGAGAGCCAGGGCTACTCCATTTCGCACATCTCGCCCATCAACGAGCCTCAGTACAACTGGGATGGCGGACAGGAGGGAACGGCGTGGACCAACACCGAGGCTTCCCGCCTGATTCGTGAACTGGATGCTGCCCTCACGGCACGCAACCTGGGAACGCTCATCCTGCCCGGCGAGTCGGGCGACTGGGAGTACCTCTACAAGGTCAAGAACGACGCCCAGCGCAGCAATGTAATGGCCGCCTTCTACACGCCCGGTACAGCGACCTATATCGGCGACCTACCTCATGTGAAGAACCAGATTTGCGGTCACAGCTACTGGACCGACAGCAGTTGGGAGGGAATGCGTAGTGTGCGCCGCCAGTTGGCTCAGAAGGCCACGAGCCTCGGCCTGGAGGTGTGGCAGAGCGAGTGGAGTATGCTGGGCGACGGCTACAGCTCGTCCGAGTTTGTGGGCTACGACCAGGCTACAGAGATGGACATCGCCCTCTATATGTCCAAGGTTATCCACAATGACCTTACTGTGGCCGGCGTCACCTCGTGGAGCTTCTGGACCTCGATGGACATGCCCCGCTATGGCCACAAGTGCCGCTTCCTGCTCATCTCGCTGATGCCTGCCTCTGGCGAGTATGGCAACATCCACCAGGAGGGCAACCATTCGGCTATGCCCACCCTCTGGACGTTGGGCAACTACAGCCGCTTCATTCGTCCCGGCTATCGGCGCATTGCCTTGTCACTCAATGAGTCCAACCTCTTTTTCGGCTCGGCTTATATCTCGCCGCAGGCCGATTGTATCGTGGCTGTCTATACCAACCTGTCCGACCGTGTGGTGCGTCTCTCCGAGACCCATCAATCCTGGCCCGGCACGCCGAAGTCTGTCATGACCTACACCACCACTCACAACAAGGGGTTGCGTCAGGCCACTGTGGCCTCGGGTGGCACGGTCATGCTGGAAGCCGGCAGTGTCACCACTGTAGTTTATACGTTTTAATTCTCAATCTATCCCGTTATGAAACAAGCCTATCGACTCATCCTTTGGTGCCTCCTCGCCACGGCACTCCCTTGGGTAGCTCACGCCCAGGTATCGTTTGGCGAAGCCACTCTCTTCAACGACGGCTGGCTGTTCCAGCTGAAGGACGACACGACCGCCCTGCAACCCTCGTACAACGATGCCGGCTGGCGCACCCTCACGTTGCCCCACGACTGGTCCATCGAGGGCCAGCTGTCGCCCACACTGGCCAGTTGCACCGGCTATCTGCCTGCGGGCATCGGCTGGTATCGCAAGCATTTCCAAGTATCCGACGGGGCTGCCCGCCACTACATCTATTTCGAGGGCGTCTACAACCGCAGCGAGGTCTACCTCAACGGCCACCTGCTGGGTCGTCGTCCCAACGGCTACATCTCCTTCCTCTACGACCTGACTCCCTACCTGCAGGAGGGCGACAATGTGCTGGCCGTGCGCGTGGACCACAGCCGTCATGCCGACTCGCGCTGGTACACCGGTTCGGGCATCTATCGCGATGTGTGGATGGTGTCGAGCGGTGATACCCACTTTGCCCAGTGGGGCTTGGGATGGCAAGCCACCTCTCTCACTGACCGCCAGGCCGAGGTGAAGGTGGAAATGGCCGTAGAGCGTCATCAGGCCGGTGCCGAACCGTTGGAGCTTCGGGCCGCCCTCTACGATGCGCAGGGCCAGGAGGTGGCTGCACGTAGCCTTCGCCTGAAGGCCGGCGAGGGCCTCACACCTGCCTCCCTGACTCTGAAAGTAGCCCGTCCGCATCGCTGGAATCTCGATGACCCCTATCTCTACACGCTGAAGACGCGCCTGCTGGCCGACGGAAGCGAGATAGACCGTGCGGAGTGCAACGTGGGATTGCGCTCCTTGCAGTTTGATGCCGACCGCGGCTTTGCCCTCAATGGTCGCTGGATGAAGGTGAAGGGTGTCTGCCTCCACCACGATGCCGGTACCCTGGGTGCGGTGGTCCCCGCCGATGTATGGGAGCGCCGCCTGCGCCAGCTCAAGACCATCGGGGCCAATGCCATCCGCATGAGCCACAATCCGCAAGCCCCTGTGCTCTACGACCTCTGCGACCGTCTGGGGTTCCTCGTCATGGACGAGGCCTCCGACGAGTGGGAGTTCCCCAAGCGCAAGTGGATAGAGGGATGGAACGTGGGTGAGCCGGGCTATCAGGGTACCTTCGACTTCTTTGAAGAGTGGATAGAGCGCGATGTCACCGACATGGTGCGCCGCGACCGCAACCACCCCTGTATCTTCCTGTGGAGCATCGGCAACGAGGTGGACTATCCCAACGACCCCTATTCTCACCCCATCCTCGACGGGAGCACCATCAATCAGCCCATGTTCGGCGGCTACAAACCCGATGCCCCCGACGCCATGCGCATCGGCCGCATAGCCCAGCGTCTGGTGGCTTGCGTCAAGAAGGTAGATGCCTCGCGACCCACCACGGGAGCGCTGGCCGGCGTGGTGATGAGCAATCAGACGGCCTACCCGCAGGCGGTCGATGTGGTGGGCTACAACTACACCGAAAACCGCTATGACCAGGACCATGCTACCTACCCCCAGCGTGTCATCTATGGTAGTGAAACCAGTTCGGGCATCGAGGCCTGGCGGGCCGTCACCGACCGCGACTTCATCTTCGGCCAGTTCATCTGGACGGGCACCGACTACCTGGGTGAGTCCGGTCGCTGGCCTTCGCGCGGCCTCCATACCGGCCTGCTCGACTTCGGCAGTTTCCCCAAGCCCCGAGGCTGGATGCGTGCCTCCTTGTGGAGGGACGACCCCGTCTGCTACATCGGTACCTATCCCGTGCCTGAGCATCCCGACCATCGCCGCCGCCTCTCGCCCGACGCTTGGGACATCTGGAACTACGCGCTGCAGCAACCCATCCGCGTGGTGTGCTATACCAATGCTCCGCAAGCCCGCCTTCTGCTCGACGGACGCGAAGTGGGTGCCCTGCAAGCGCGGCCGGACGACAGCGGCATCATCCACTGGGACATCCCCTTCCAGCCCGGACAGCTGCTGTGCGAAGCCTGTAATGCCCGTGGAGAGCGGGTGGCCTCTTATGCCATCACCACCTCGGGCCGTCCCTATGCGCTGCGCGTCACGGCCGACCGCACCGAGCTGCCCTCCCGACCCGCTGTGGCTCACCTCACGGTGGAGGTAGTCGATGAGCAGGGTGTCGTGGTGAAGTTGGCCGACAACGACATCACCTGCCAAGTCTCCGGCCCGGCCCGCTTGCTGGGGCTCGAAGGTTCCGACAATACCGACATGGGCAACTATCGCGACAACCGCCAGCGTGTGTACCACGGTCGCCTGCTGGCCTATATCCAGACCACCGGCCAGGGTGGGGAAGTGACGGTCAGCTTCTCCTCGCCGCTGCTGCAAGGGGCTGAGGTGAAGTTGCTGGTTCCCTGACACTTTGCAGGGGCGGAAGGCGTCCGCCCCTGCCGCCGCCGGATGGCTGCTTTCGTTGTCATACGCAGTCGCCACAGCAGCTGCCTTCGCCGCAGCCGCCGCCACAACTGCCACAGCCGCCTCCGCAGCCGCCGCTCATCATGCGGGCCATCTGGGCCAGCTCTTCGTTGGTGGCAGGGCGGTTCTCCAGCACCTCGCCGCTGAAGTGCAGGTCGCAGCCCGCCAGGGGGTGGTTCATGTCCATCACCACCACGTCGCTGCGCACCTCGGTCACGAGGCCGTTGATGCGCTGGCCGTCGGCAGTCATCATGGGCAGCACGGCACCCTCTACCACGCGCTCGGTGTCAAACTTGCCCTCTACCTCGAAGAGGTGGCGGGGCAGGTCGAGCACATGCTCCTCGTCGTACTCGCCGTAGGCTTGCGACTGGGGAATGATGAAGTCGAACTTGTCGCCCACCTGCAGGCCGATGAGCTGCGACTCGAAGGCTTCGAGCGTGAGGCCCAGGCCGCTGATGAATTGGAACGGACGGGAAGCAGGAGCTTCTTCGGTGAACTCGCTTTCGCCATGGTCAATGGAGTAGAGCTTGTAGCTCACGCTGATGTAGTTGTTCTTGTTTTCTTCCATATAAAAATGTGTAGTTGATTATTTTGCCCGCAAAGGTAGCGTATTTCCCGGGCATGACCAAAGGAATGGGCCGGAAGTGTGAAAAATGATAATAAAGGAGATTCTCGGGGGCTTTCCTTACGATTTATTCTGTTAATCGCATTTTTTTCAGTAATTTGTTTGCTGTTTATGAAAAACAGCTTACCTTTGCGCCCGTTAAACGAAAATGAGAACAAAAACAGCGTTATGACTCAGCATACAATTACCAACCTATCCGTCCTTCATGTGATTCGCGTCGTGGTCGTGGCACCGGGAGCGTGAGAAAGGTTTTATGTATGTACGTCATATCTTATAAACATTGCATAGGCAAAGCCTTTCTCACTGCTCCCCGGTGAGAGAGGCTTTGCTTATAAACATAGGAAAGGAGAGAACCGAAACATGAAACACCAGTTACGCAGTGCAGTATGCACCGAAGGTCGCCGCATGGCAGGCGCCCGGGCACTCTGGGTGGCCAACGGCATGAAACGTGAGCAGTTTGGCAAGCCCATCATTGCCATTGTCAATTCGTTCACCCAGTTCGTGCCGGGTCATACCCACCTGCACGAGGCCGGACAGATTGTCAAGGCCGAAATCGAGAAGATGGGGTGCTATGCAGCCGAATTCAACACCATTGCCATCGACGACGGCATTGCCATGGGCCACGATGGAATGCTCTACTCCCTGCCCAGCCGCGACATCATTGCCGACTCGGTGGAGTATATGTGCAATGCCCACAAGGCCGATGCCATGATCTGTATCTCCAACTGCGACAAGATCACTCCGGGTATGCTGATGGCCGCCATGCGTCTCAATATCCCTGCCGTGTTCGTATCGGGCGGACCCATGGAGGCCGGCAAGTGGAAGGGGGAGAACCTCGACCTCATTGCCGCCATGGTGAAGGGGGCCGACCCCACCGTCAGCGATGAAGAGCTGGCCGAGGTGGAGAATCGCGCCTGTCCCGGCTGCGGATGCTGTTCGGGCATGTTTACCGCCAACTCGATGAACTCGCTCACCGAGGCCATCGGACTCTCCCTGCCCGGCAACGGTACCATCCTGGCCACCCACGTGGAGCGCAAGGAGCTGATGAAGCGGGCTGCACGACAGATCGTCAAGAATGCCTTGGCCTACTATGAAGAGGGCGACGAGAGCGTGCTGCCCCGCAGCATCGCCACCCGCGAGGCGTTCCTCAACGCCATGTCGCTCGATATTGCCATGGGTGGCAGCACCAACACCATCCTCCACCTGCTGGCCGTGGCCCAAGAGGCCGGCGCCGACTTCACCATGAAGGACATCGACGCCCTGAGCCGCAAGGTGCCCTGCCTCTGCAAGCTCGCCCCCAACACGCAGAAGTACAGCGTGCAGGAGTGCGGACGCGCCGGTGGCATCCTGGGCATCCTGGGCGAACTGGCCAAGGGAGGCCTGCTCTACACCGGTTGCCGCCGGGTGGATGGCGCTACCTTGGGCGAAGACCTGGAGAAATACAGCATCCTGACAGAGCACGTCTCTGCGGAAGCCCAACAGATATACAGCTGTGCGCCTGCCGGCCGGTTCTGCAACCAGCTGGGCGTGCAAGACACCCGCTGGGAGGGACTCGACACCGACCGCGCCGAGGGTTGCATCCGCGACCTGGAACATGCCTACACCAAGGATGGCGGTCTGGCCGTGCTCTTCGGCAACATCGCCCAAGACGGCTGCGTGGTCAAGACCGCCGGTGTGGACGAGAGCATCTGGCGCTTCAGCGGACCGGCCAAAGTCTTTGACTCCCAGGAGGCTGCCTGCGATGGCATCTTGGGAGGCCAGGTGCAGAAGGGCGACGTGGTGGTCATCACCCACGAAGGCCCCAAGGGAGGCCCCGGTATGCAGGAGATGCTCTATCCCACGTCGTACATCAAGAGTATGCACATGGGCAAGGAGTGTGCCCTCATCACCGACGGCCGCTTCTCAGGCGGCACATCGGGCTTGAGCATCGGCCACATCAGCCCCGAGGCAGCCGCAGGCGGCAACATCGGCAAGCTGGTGGACGGCGACATCATCGAGATTGCCATCCCGGCGCGCAGCATCAACGTGCGCCTCAGCGACGAGGAACTGGCTGCCCGCCCGCAGCAACCCCTGAAGCGCAACCGCACCGTCAGCAAGGCTCTCAAGGCCTACGCCCAGAGCGTAAGCTCGGCCGACAAGGGCGGAGTGAGAATCATCGAATAATTGACAATGGATAAATGACCATGGAACAGAAGAAGATAGAGAAACCCATATCGGGAGCAGAGGCGCTGATGCGCTCGTTGGAGCACGAGGGAGTGAAGACCCTCTTCGGCTATCCCGGCGGCAGCATCATGCCCGTGTTTGATGCCCTCTACGACCATCGCGACCGCCTGAACCACATCCTGGTACGCCACGAGCAGGGAGCCGCCCATGCGGCACAGGGATTTGCCCGCGTGTCGGGCCAGGTGGGTGTCTGCCTGGTGACCAGCGGCCCCGGAGCGACCAATACCATCACCGGCATTGCCGATGCCATGATAGACAGCACGCCCATTGTGGTGATTGCCGGACAGGTGGGCACTGGATTCCTCGGAACCGATGCCTTCCAGGAGGTAGACCTGGTGGGCATTACGCAACCCATCAGCAAGTGGAGCTACCAGATACGCCGCGCTGAAGATGTACCCTGGGCCGTGGCGCGAGCCTTCTACATTGCCCGCAGCGGCCGACCCGGCCCCGTTGTGCTCGACTTTGCCAAGAACGCACAGGTCGAAAAGGCCCTCTACCGGCCGGCCACGGTGGACTTCGTGCGCAGCTATGTGCCTGCCCCCGAGGTAGACCCGCAGGCCGTGCAGGCTGCCGCCGACCTCATC
>CAMGAL010000061.1 GCA_946007445.1 uncultured Mediterranea sp. | reverse complement strand
GGCACAACGACCAGCTTGTTACGAGCATTTTGGGCGATGCAAAGGCTGATGATGATGTCCCGCAGAGTATTGGCCTGGAGATTGATTTCTGTCAGCGAATAATCAGAATAAGCGCGATGGAACTGCTCAAAATCGTGCTTCAGCTGTGCATGTCCTACCCGATTGAGGTAGCTGCTGTCCACCAGACTGATGATTTCTTTCCGTTCGGGGAACAAACGGCGAGCCTCACTGAGCATTTCCAGGTAGCTGGTCGTAGCCGTATAGCCGCATACATTGTCCGGCAAGTGCTGCAACAGATCAGGATTGGGATACTTCATCTTGGTGAACACGATGGGTAGCTGCATAGGCAGTGAGTCACCGCAAGTCCAAAGCGAAAAGAAGGCTTCGTCGCCCAACGTCACAATCAGCTCTACCTGTTGTTCCCTGGCCTTGCGGCAGCAGACGCGCATGGCCTCTTTCTCTTCCTCGTAGGTGCGTCCGTCGGCATCCAGAAACTCTATGCTGACCCTAGCCTTTACACCTCGGTCATTCATCTCCTCCTGCAGAATCTGCCTCATGGGTTCGTTGAGTTCCCACGTATCGTTTCCCGACATAATAAGCAGGACATGATGTATCGGGTCAGAAGCCCAAGACAACATGTACATGCACCCGGCAATCAGCAGTAGCAGCGTTCTTTTCATGCAATGAATTGTGTATTTCCGTATTCTGTGTGCAAATGTACAACTATTTATGACAATAAGAAATAATCTTGTCCATTTTTTCTTCTCTACTGAATTACTGCAACCATATCCGTTCCCCTATCTCCGGCACAAAGTCAGGGCGCTTGGCATTGAGCCGATAGAGCGTCTTGAGCCGCAGGCCATATCGCTGGGCAATGGAGTGCATGGAGTCGCCATCGCGCACCACATAGTAGATATCGGCGCCCTTATACCGCTTGTTCTTCTCTTTCAGGTAGACGATGTCGCCTGCCTCCAGGGTGTAGTCCTTGTCTACTTCGTTGTACTTCACCAGCTTGCGCCAGCTGATGTTCAGTTCCTTGCCGAGGAGTTGGAACGAGTCACCATCGCGTGCCACAACGTAGGCTAGGTCGTGGGCGATGTACACTTGATGCGGATTTGCCAGCCACGGCTTTTTCTTCAGCTCCTTTTCCCATCGGCGGGCATCGCGTTTGCCCAGTCCCTGTTGGTCATATTTATAGAGTTCGTAGTCTTCGATGATGGTAATCAGTCGATTGGCATACGAGGGGTCGGTGGCATAGCCGGCCTTTTTCAATCCGCGCGCCCATCCTCGATAGTCGGTCAATTTCAATTGAAACAGCGATGCATAGCGGGGGCTCTGCTTCAAGAAGAGCGAATGGTCTTCGTACGACTCACTGACATGGTTGTAGGCCCGAAAGCACTCTTTGGGAGCGTCGTCATCGTGGCGCACCGAGGGGCCTCGCCATCCGTTGTGACACTTGATGCCGAAGTGGTTGTTGCTTTGGCGGGCCAGCTGGCTCAGGCCGGCTCCACTCTCCAGCAGTCCTTGTGCCAGCGTGATACTGGCTGGAACCTTGTGTTTCTGCATTTGAGTCACGGCCATGGGAGCATATTTCTTGATGTACTCGTTATATCGGGCATTGCGTTGCTGGGCCTGCGCTCCTTGGATGCAGAGCAGGCAGATGCCCAGAATGAGGGAAAAGCGATGGAGGGTATGTGTCATGTGAGTCAATCTTGTATTTTTGTTCGCAAAATTGGAGAAAAGAATCGGAACAAACAGAATCCAATCCGTTACAGAATGTTAAGAAAGTCTTATTTTTTGGCAATGGCCGAGTAAAGCACTACTTTTGGATATTCAAAAATGGAAACTACCCCATGAAAGAGTCAAGTATTACTATTCCCTTCGTCGTCTATACCTACGACGAACTCTCGGAGCCAGACCGTCAACTCATTGACGAAGCGCGTGAGGCCACCTTCCGCAGTTATGCTCCCTACTCCCACTTTTCGGTGGGCGCTGCGCTGCGTTTGGCCAACGGCAATGTGGTGAGCGGCAGCAACCAAGAGAACGCAGCCTACCCCTCAGGCCTCTGTGCCGAACGCACCACCCTCTTCTATGCCAATGCGCAGTATCCCGACCAGCCTGTCGAGACCTTGGCCATCGCGGCACGAAACACGCAAGGCGAGTTCCTCTCCCACCCCATATCGCCCTGTGGAGCTTGCCGGCAAGTGATGCTGGAGACGGAGCAACGGCACGCACACCCCATGCGCATCCTGCTCTATGGCACCCGGCAAATCTATGAATTGAAGCAGGTGGGCGACCTGCTCCCCTTCGCGTTTAGTGAAATAGAATAAGGAGATATGACAACTGAAACTGAAACAGAACCGATACGTTGGTGCCTCTTCTTTGGCGACCAACTCGTGATAAGCCGATCGGCCCAACAATCCTACCACCTGCCGACGGGCAACAGCCTGCAGGAAGTGATAGACCCGCAACTGACGGATGGCTCTTTCCATACGGTCAACCTGCCTGATGGCAGTGTAGTGCGGGCGGTGGCCCTCCATGCCCTACCCGACTCTACCGACACACGTCTGACCATCGGCCTGCGTGCGTCATACGACTACCTGCCCTACGACGACTATCTGGCCGCAGGCAAGGCTTCTCAAATCCTCTATTGGGACAGTCACAGCCGCTTTTGCCCCTGTTGTGGAACCGCTACCCGCCAGGAAACCCCCATCATGAAGAAGTGTCCGCGGTGTGGTCAAGAGCTCTATCCCCCCATTGCTACTGCCATCATCGTACTCATCAAACGGGAGGAGGAGATTCTGCTGGTTCATGCCCGCAACTTCCGTGGCAACTTCCATGGATTGGTGGCAGGTTTTCTGGAGGCAGGAGAAACGCTGGAGCAATGTGTGGAGCGCGAAGTGAAGGAAGAGCCAGGACTGCGCATCCGCAACATCCGTTATTATGCCAGTCAGCCGTGGCCCTACCCCAGCGGACTGATGGTAGGATTCACGGCTGACTATGCTGGTGGCAGCATCAAGCTGCAAGATGAAGAATTGAGTGCGGGAGCCTTCTATCGGCGCGACAACTTGCCTGAGATACCTCGCAAGTTGAGCATCGCCCGTCGTCTGATTGATGCCTGGCTAGCCGGAGAAGTATGATTCCCCGCTTCTGCGTTTTAGAAGAAGAGTAATTGCGCCACGATGTACAGCGGCAGCAATACGACCAGCGAGAAGGTGACGATGTAGCCGAAGAAAGAGGGCATACGGATTCCGCTGCGCTCGGCAATGGCCTTCACCATGAAGTTGGGGCCGTTGCCTATATAAGTCATGGCTCCGAAGAAGACGGCTCCTGTCGAGATAGACTCCAGCAACAGCTCACGCACGCCGGCCACCATCGTCACTCCCTCTTCCACAGGCAGGCCTGTGGCCACAGAATGGAAGGCCACGGCTGTAGGTGCGTTGTCGAGGAACGAACTGAGCATACCGGTGCAATAGAAGAATTGCCAAGCCTCGTTGAGCCCCATGGAGGCTGAATGCTGGTTCAGATAGATCAAGGCCGGCGTCATGGTGGCAAAAATGCCCACAAAGAGGACAGCCACCTCCACAATAGGCACCCACGAATAGTGATTGGCTGCACGCACACCGGCGGGCGTGGTCTTCAGCGACACCAGGATGATGGCTACCAAGACAAATTCGCGCAACAGCTTGACGTAGAAAGGTGCATGGGCATCACCCATAGCCGGTATGTACCCTTGATTGAGGAACATGACGCTCAAGATAACGGCCGCTAACCAGACTAAATTGATGAGTCCGCTGAAGGAGATAGGAGTCACCTCTTTATTGTCCTTTTCCAGATTCTCCTTGGGCTCACGGGCATAGTAGTAGCTGTCCAGACAGTAGTAGATGAGCAGCAGAGCGGCACCCATGAAAATCCATACCGGGAAAAGCTTGAGAAACCAAGTGAACTCCGCACCGCGCAGGTAGAGCAGGAACAAGGGAGGGTCGCCCAGCGGAGTGAGCAGACCACCGCAGTTGGCCACAACGGCAATGAAGAACAGGATGGTGTGGGTCGTGTACTTGCGTTCCGAGATGGTCGAGATGAGCGGACGGATGAGTAGCATGGCTGCTCCTGTGGTACCCATGAGCGATGCCAGCAGGAAGCCTATGCCCAGGATGATGGTGTTGGTGCGGGGCGTGGCCTGTATGTTGCCGTTCACTTTGATGCCTCCGGTCACGACAAAGAGTGCGGTGAGCAAAAGGATAAACGGTACATAGTCGTAGAGCATCTGATGCACCAGGTGGTGGGTCAGCTGGTTCTCATTCGTATTGTTGGCCACCATCCAGATGGCCACGATGGAGCCGAGCACCATCGATACACAAAACTTATTCAGGTTCTTTTCCCATTTCTTCTCAAAAATCAGTGGAGCAATGGCGATACATAGCAGCATGGCCACGAAGGGAAATAATATCCAAAAAGGGATTTCCATCAAATCGTATGTTACAGTTATAAATAAATGAATATCGTTTCAACTCTCTGCGCCCTGTTAGTCCAGCTTGAGCACGGCGAGGAACGCCTTCTGCGGTACCTCCACATTGCCAATCTGCTTCATGCGCTTCTTACCTTTCTTCTGCTTCTCCAGCAGCTTGCGTTTACGGCTGATGTCGCCGCCATAGCATTTGGCCGTCACGTCCTTGCGCACCTGCTTGACCGTTTCTCGGGCGATAATCTTCGCACCGATGGCAGCTTGGATGGCAATGTCAAACTGGTGTCGAGGTATCAGTTCCTTCAGCTTCTCACACATCCGCCGGCCGAACTCCACCGAGTTGTCCACATGGGTCAGCGTGGAGAGGGCATCGACAGGTTCACCATTCAGCAGGATGTCGAGCTTCACCAACTTGGAGGGACGGAAGCCATTGGTATGATAGTCGAACGAGGCATATCCCTTGCTGATGCTCTTCAGCTTGTCGTAGAAGTCGATGACGATTTCGCCCAGAGGAAGGTCGTAGAAGATTTCCACGCGGTTGCCCGAGATGTATTCTTGCTTCACCAGTTCGCCCCGCTTGCCCAGACAGAGGGTCATGATGGGACCGATGTAGTTGGTCGTGGTGATAATCGAGGCACGGATATAGGGTTCTTCGATATGGTCTATCATTGTGGGGTCGGGCATACCGCCGGGGTTGTGTACCTCCTTCACCTCCCCCTGTTTGTCGTAAATCAGATACGACACGTTGGGCACAGTGGTGATGACATCCATATTGAACTCTCGGTCGAGTCGCTCCTGAATAATCTCCATGTGCAGCAGGCCCAAGAAGCCGCATCGGAATCCGAAGCCTAAGGCCACTGACGACTCAGGTTGGAAGGTCAGTGAGGCATCGTTGAGCTGAAGCTTCTCCAACGAAGCCCGCAGATTTTCATAATCTTCTGCCTCGATGGGATAGACACCGGCAAAGACCATCGGCTTGACCTCTTCAAAGCCCGCAATGGCCTGAGCACAGGGACGGGCAATGTGGGTGATGGTGTCGCCCACCTTCACCTCGGTCGATGTCTTGATGCCCGAGATGATGTATCCGACATCGCCTGTCCGCAGTTCGTTTCGGGGTATCATGTCCATCTTGAGCACACCAATCTCGTCCGCATCATACTCGCGGCCGGTATTGAAGAACTTCACCTTGTCTCCCTTGCGCAGCACCCCGTTGACCACCTTGAAATAGGCAATGATTCCGCGGAACGAGTTGAATACCGAGTCGAAAATCAGTGCCTGCAGCGGAGCCTCTTCATCACCTACGGGATGAGGTATGCGCTCAATCACAGCTTGCAGAATCTCTTCCACACCCAAGCCTGTCTTGCCACTGGCGCGGATAATCTCCTCGGGTTTGCAGCCGAGCAGCTCCACGATTTCATCTTCCACCTCGTCGGGCATGGCACTATCCATGTCGCACTTGTTCATCACAGGGATGATTTCGAGGTCGTGTTCCAGCGCCATATAAAGGTTGGAGATGGTCTGTGCCTGCACTCCTTGGCTGGCATCTACCACCAGCAACGCTCCCTCGCAAGCGGCAATGGAGCGGGACACCTCGTACGAGAAGTCCACATGTCCCGGCGTGTCAATCAGGTTGAGGATATAGGTTTCGCCCTGGTAGGTATATTCCATCTGGATGGCGTGGCTCTTGATGGTGATACCTCGCTCGCGTTCCAGGTCCATATCGTCCAGCATTTGTCCTTCGGTCACTTGGATGGTTTTGGTGTACTCCAACAAGCGGTCGGCCAAAGTCGACTTGCCATGGTCAATGTGGGCAATGATGCAAAAGTTGCGTATATTCTTCATTCGTTAAATTTTTGTGCGCAAAGATAGGATAAAAAACCGACTCTTCGCAGACGAAGGGTCGGAAAAGTGCCGCCATCAGAAACGTCCGTACTCCTTGAACTCGCGAGAGGCAGGCAGCGTGAAGTAGAACGTGGAGCCTTCGCCTTGCTTCGACTCTACGCCGATGCCACCTCCATAGTGCTCTACAATGGACTTGGCAATAGAGAGGCCCAGACCGGTGCCTTTGATGTTATAGTTCATCTTCACAAAGCGGTCGAAAATGGCTTGGCGGTTCTCTTCGTCAATGCCACAGCCGGTATCGGCTACGTAGAAATAGAAATTGCCGTTCTTTAGGCGGCGATAGCCCACCTTGACGCCTCCTTCTTCGGTGAATTTCAGGGCATTCTGTACCAAGTTGCCCAGCACCTGCGTAAAGCGCGAACGGTCTATGCGGAGACGGCATTGGGGAGCCTTCTCGCTAAAGATTACTTTCACTTTGTTCGTGATGCGGCTGTTCTCCTTGTTGCACATCTCGTCGATGACCACATTGATATCGACCTCCTCGTCCTTGTAGTCGAGCGAACCGGTTTCTATCTTCGAGTAGTCCAGCAGGTCGCCGATAATCTGCAGCAGCGAGCGGCGGTTCTCGTCAATCTCCTGCAGGAACACCTGGCGGTCTTCGTGACTCAGGCCGTCGGTCTCGGCCAGCACCTGAACGAATCCGATGATGGCATTGAGCGGAGTGCGTATCTCATGCGTCATGTTGGCAATGAAGGCACTCTTCAGCTCGGTTGTCTCAGCCGTTACAGCCACGACTTTCTCTTGGGCAGCAGCCAGCCGCTTGCGGCACTTCTGGAGTGCCATGCGGGTGGTCAGCCAAAGGATGGCCATTGCTAAAACGAGGATGGCCAAAATAAGGGTGACATACGGGTGGCCTGTCAGCCAAGCCAACCCGTCTGCCATCGATAATGGAAAGCATACGTTGCAAATCATACTCTGTAATTTCTTTAATCAAAAGATGCGGCAAAGATAAGCAAAATATGCGAAATCTTCCACTTACTCTTCGTGGAAAATCGGTTCTTGCGTCTTCTGCTCCGTGCGGTAGAAGTGTACGGCACTGTCGTTCATCTTGGGATGGTTCTGCTTGAGCAACTGCACCATCTCAGCACCGGCCCAGATGAGCGGACCATAGCCGTGGGCGGCATAGACGCTGATGGGACGATAGTAGTAGAAGGCGGGCTCGAACGACATGCCGGTGCCTACACAGGTATTCTCCACCTGTCCCTCAGCATTGACCTGCGTGGTGAGGGCATTCCAAGCCAATGTAACTGCCGGCCCATAAGCCATGGCATCTATCCAGCCGCGGTTGATGGCGTGAGCCATGCAGTAGGTATAGATGGCCGTGCACGAAGACTCCAGGTAGGAGTCGTTGCGATCGAGCAACTGGTGCCAAAGGCCTTCCCCACTCTGGCAAGCGGCCAGTCCGCGTACGTGCGAGCGTAGCAGTTCGAGGATAGCACCGCGCTGCGGATGGCTCTCGGGAATCACGTCGAGCACCTCACACATGGTGAGCAGAGCCCAACCGTTGGCGCGGCCCCAGTGCATGGCCGGATGATCCTGCATGGACTCTACCCAGCCGTGGCGGAAGAGGTTCTTCTCGGGAACCCACATGCGCTCGGCAAACTGCAGCACCTGGCGCACAGCCTCATTCTCGTAGTAGGCCTGCTTGTCGGCTCCTGCCACCTTCGAGTAGTAGGCCACGGGAGGGATGCCCATGAACATGTCATCCAACCAGAGGGTATTGCGCAGCGGACGGGTGCGAGCGAAGGTCCCATCGGCCAGACGATACTCCTTGTTATTGATGAAGTCCATGTAGTTCTCAATCAGTGGCATAAGGGGCAGCGAGGAATCCTTCAGCTGGGCCTTGATCATGGCGGCGCAGACAGCACCTGCATCGTCCAGCGCCTTAGGAGTGAGGATTTGCCGCATCTGCGGGTCTACCTTGCCGGTCTCGTCCATCTGCTTGCGGAAGGCGGGAGCCACCTCGGCCAAGAACTTGAATCGGTCGATGGCATAGTCGGCGTAGGCCTTGTCGCCTGTCGTCTCGGCAGCAGCCAGCATGGCCGAGTAGGTCACACCCCACTCATAGCTGGCCAGGCGGAAGGTGCCTCGTTCCAGCTGGGCATCGGCCGTCAGGTTGGCATAGTCGGTGATTTCCTGCCCGCTCTTGGCATCGACCACCCGTGTAGGGGTGCAAGCCTGCAGGTAGTGCAGCACGCGGTCCATCACCTCCTTCACACTCTCTACCGTCGGCACACCGTAGGGAATCTTGTAGTCGGGTTGCAACAGGTGGAGCGGTGTGTTGGAGTCATTCATGACTTCCTTGGTCTTCTGTTCGGTGCCAACGCACCCGGTCAGGGCGGCAAGCCATACGGTAGCTGCCGCGCCCATGGTCTTTAGTTTCATCATAACTGCTTGTTTATTTGTTATCATTCTTAGTTGTTGTCAAATCAAATCCGCGGAAGAAGCCCTTCAGGGCCGGTCCGAAGTAGAAGCCAGGTTGGGTGGGCTGGTTGTAGGCCACATTCTGTGTCGCTATGCTGATGCGGTATGGCCGGTCTTCTAGGAAGGTATGGAAGCGGTAAGAGGTCGGAATGGTGGATACATACAGCCGTAGTTCGGCATTGTCTTCGGTACGCATCAGTACCTCTTCGCGCCAGTCGCCTATCAGGTCGCCCTGCAGGCAAGGGGACCCCTTGGTGCCATTGTGCCACAAACAACCCTCAAACACCTGCAGAGGCTTGCACACACCGGCCTCCCAGTCGTACTTGCTGATGGCTTTCTTGTCGAGCAGTTCGCGCAGCAAATCCCCGTCCCACCAGACGGCCATGTTGTACGAGAAGCTGTGCAAGTCCTCCTGAATGACCTCTCCGGCCACATTGCGCAGGCCGCCACTGGCCAACGACCATAGCTCCAAGCCCGGATAGCGGGGGTCTATATCGGCTGCCATGCATCGGCCTACATCCGTAGGATGCTTCACCTGCCACAGCACTTTGCCCGTTGCTGCATCACGGAAGCTGGTGCCGTCCTTCTTGTTCTCGTGGCACGACCACACCTGCAGGCCCGCCAGGTCGGGGGCAAACTGGGTGAGGTGCATGGCGTCGCCATGATACAT
>CAMGAL010000060.1 GCA_946007445.1 uncultured Mediterranea sp. | reverse complement strand
GTTTGTTTGATGGACTCTTCGCAATAAGCCAGGGTTGGTTGCGGCAATCGTCATTGGGCAGTGACTCAGAGGTAATGGGGCGGGCTGAAGGCCCAATCAGCCCGCATTAATTGAGACTCTGCGTCGTCTGCGTCTACTGACAGGGTAAGGGCTTAGATGTGCTGCAAATACTCCACCAGGTCTTGTTCGGCCTGCAGACCCAGCGACTTGCGGAGGCGGTAGCGGTTCATGTGGATGGTCTTGGCGGTGGTGCCCATCAGCATGGCTATCTCCTTGGTGCCTAAGTTCACGCGGAGCAGGGTGGCCAAGTGCTGCTCGCCGGGCGTGAGGCCGGGATGGAGGTCCAGCAGGTGGCGGGTGAACTCTTTGTTCTTCTCCTCCAGGGTGAGCAGCAGGCTGTTGCCCACGGGGTCGCCGCCCTGCGACTGGCTGATGAAGGCATTGATGCGCTTCAGGTGGGGCACCAAGGCGGTGGAGTCCATCTTGTACCCCTCCTTGATGAGGTCGCGTATCTTGTCGAGCAGTTCGCTGCGGCTCTGTAGGAAGACGGCGATGCTGGTCAGGTCCTGACGGCTGCTCTCTAGCTGAGCCTGCACGGCCTGCAGCTCCATCTCCTGCTGGCGCAGCTTCAGTTCGTTCACCTCGTTGCGCGAGAGCAGCAGGCTCTCCTCGGCCTGGGTCAGCTTGCGGTTCTTGCTGCGCTTGTACCAGAAGAAGAGCATGGCGGCCATGAGTAACACGATGCAGAGTATCAATAGGTTGCGGCGCAGGATGGCGATACGGTACTCCTGCTCCATCAGTTCGGCGTCGGTCTGCTGGTCTTTCATCTGCTTGTAGGCAATCTCCTGCTCCACGTTGCGCAGTTGCGTGGTGCTTTGCCACTCGGACTTGATGCGGAACATCTCGCCCAGGCTGGCGTAGGCCTGGCGGTAGTTGCCCATGGCGGCCTCCACCATGGCGCGGTACTCGTAGTTGTCGCTCAGCAGTTCGCGGGCGCCGAGCTGGGTGATGTAGCCCAGGGCCGTCTGCAGTGCCTCCAGCGCCTCTTCGTAGCGGTGGGCGTAGTAGTACTGGTTGCCCAGGTTGTTGTAGTTTTCGCCCAAGGCCCACTGGGCATCCACGTTCTTGTTGATGGCAATGGCCTCGTGCAGCATCTGGATTTTCTCTTCCGCGTTGCCCTCGGAGAGGCAGAGGTTGTTGAGGACGGAGGCCACACCCCGCAGCTGGCGCTGAATGCGGCTGATGTTGAGGGCCCGCTTGAGGAACTTCTCGCTGATGTCGTCTTCGTTCATGAAGTGGTGGATGACGCCCCGCTCGTTGTAGCAGGCGGCGATGGCGGTGCTGTCGCCCAGGGCTTTGAAGACCTCCGTGGCGCGGTTGTTGAGCTCGATGGCGCGGTTGTAGTCACCCAGTTTGCCGTAGACACGCCCCTTTAGCAGCATCACCTTGGCCTCCATGACCCGGTCGGTGCCATCGAGATACTTGTCCACGTCGTAGAGGCTCTTGATGCTCAGGTCGAAGTTGCCCAGCAGCTGTTCGGCATCGCTGTAGAGCAGCAGGGCCTTGGCTTGCAGGGCGGGATGCTTCCCCTTGCCCAGCAGCGAGCTGGCCTTCATGGCGCAGTAGGAGGCTTGCTTGGGGTTGGTGTAGATGTATCGTTCGGCTTTGGTCATCAGCTCTTCAGCCCGCTTCAGCTCTTGGGCGTACATCAGCCGGGGCATCCAGGCCACTAACAACAGGAGGAGGTATTTCGAGGTGGAGTTCATGGGACGAATGGCAAAGGTTTATTGTGGAAGCGAAGATACGAACTATTTCAGAAACCTGCAAAAAAAAAGAGAAGCCCACTGAAGCGAGCTTCTCTTTATTTCCATCAAAGCGGCGGAATGGATTATCCGTTGACTCTTTTCTCTTTGATTCTGGCCTTCTTGCCAGTGAGTTTGCGCAGGTAGTAGAGCTTGGCGCGGCGTACCTTACCAATCTTGTTCACCTCGATGCTGTCGATAGCGGGCGACTCGATGGGGAAAATACGTTCTACACCTACAGTGCCAGACATCTTGCGTACCGTGAAGCGCTTCTTCTCGCCGTGGCCCGAGATCTTGATGACCACACCGCGATAGAGCTGTACGCGCTCTTTGTTACCCTCGATGATACGATATGCTACGGTTACGGTGTCACCTGCCTTGAAAGAGGGGTGCTGCTTGCCGGTAGCAAATGCTTCTTCTGCAATTTTAATTAAATCCATGATTGTTGATGATTAAAAATGTTTGATCGTTACAACGCAACATACCAGGCTTCTCTCTTTGTCCTGACAGCGATTGCGCGAAAGCGGTTGCAAAGGAACAAAATATTTGGAAGATAGGCAAATGGTTCGAAAAAAAAATGTAATTTTGTGGCACAAAACAAGATATGTTGATATGAAATTGATTCGACTACTCCGTAAAGCATCCCTTTGGTGCTGCCTCTTCTGTGGACTAACCGCTTGTCAGTCTACCTATAAAGTCACCTCGGCCACAGGCCGCCGCATCCCCATCGACTCGACGCTGGACGCCGCTCCCGATGAGCAGGCCATTGCCCTGCTGGCCCCCTACAAGCAGAAGGTGGACAGTGTGATGGCCCGCCCCCTGGGCGAGGCTGCCGAGGACATGGAGCGCGACCGGCCCGAAGGGGCACTCTCCCGGCTGGTGGCTGACGTGCTGCGCGAGGCGGCCACCGAGGTGATAGGCCATCCGGCCGATGTGGCCTTCATGAATGCCGGTGGCATACGCGCCTCCCTCTCCAAGGGCACCATCTCCTATGGCACGGCCCTGGAGATACTCCCTTTCGACAACTCGCTATGTGTACTTACCATGAAGGGCAGTGCCCTGCTGGCAGTCTTTGACAATGTGGCCAGCCTAAAAGGAAATGGCTTGAGCGGTGCTTCCCTGCGCATCACGGCCGACCGCAAGGCCCGCGAGGTTCGTGTGGCCGGCAAGCCCATCGACCCCGACCGCCTCTATACGGTGGCCACCATCGACTACCTGGCCGATGGCAACGACGGTATGGACGGCCTCCTCCAGTACGAAGAGCGCGCCTGTCCGCCGGGACGCACCCTGCGCGACCTCTTTATTGAATATGTAGAACGCGAAACGGCTGCCGGACGAACCCTTCGGGCTCCTGCTTCCGGTCGCATCATCGTAGAACCCTGATTTCCTTCCTCTTGATTGATTATGAAACGTCTGTTCCTTATCCTACTGCTGGGCGCATCGCTGCTGGGCTTTGCCCAACAGAGTCGCCAACTCACCATCTTGCATACCAGCGACACGCACAGTCGCATAGACCCTATCCCGAACTCTGCCAGTGAGAAGAAGGCGGCGGGAATGGGAGGCGTGGTGCGCCGTGCCACCTGCCTGAAGCAGTGCCGGGCCGAGCATCCCGACCTGCTGCTCTTCGACTGCGGCGACTTCTCGCAAGGCACGCCTTACTACACTTTTTTCCAAGGCGAGGTGGAGGTGATGATGATGAACTACATGGGCTACGATGCCGTCACGATAGGCAACCATGAGTATGACTTCGGTCTGGAGAACATGGCCCGCATCTTCCGCATGGCCCAGTTCCCCGTGGTGTGTGCCAACTGCGACTTCACCGGCACCCCCTTGGAGGGACTGGTGAAGCCCTACGTCGTCTTGAAGCGTCAGGGCCTGCGCATCGGCGTCTTCGGCATCAGCCCCGAACTGGCGGGACTGGTCCCTGCCGAGAAGTTTGGCGACGTCATCTATAAGGATCCTGTGGCCTCCACCCGTGAGGTGGTGAAGCAGCTGCGCGAGGTGGAGCATTGCGATGTGGTGATTTGCCTCTCTCACCTGGGCATCAACATCGCAGGGCTCAGTGATGAAGAACTGGTAGCCGAGACCGAGGGCATTGATCTCTTGTTGGGAGGCCATACACACACCCTGATGGAGCAGCCACAGACCTACCTCAATGCAGCCGGTGAGAACATGACGGTACTCCACAGCGGCGACCGGGGTGCCGGCCTTGGCGAAGTGACCCTCACCCTGACCCGAACAGAATAAACCTGACCGCCCCATGAAACAGCTGCTTCTTACTCTCGCTTTGCTGGCCGGATGGGCCGGACACTCACATACCGAAGCCATGTTGCCCCCTCAGCGGCTTCAGCCTGCCCGACCGGCAGAGACCACCATCCTGCGCCCCGTGGCCGATGATGCCCGCTGTCGCCGTTGGGTGGACTCGCTGATGCAACAGATGGATCTCAAGGAACGCCTGGGGCAACTGCTGGTCTATACGATTGACCCGTTGCCCGACAAGGCCAACCTCAGCCTGCTGCGCAAGGTGGTGAATCACTATCATGTGGGCGGACTGCTCTTCTCCAACGGCATCCTGGCCAATCAGGCCAAGATGACCAATGAGGCCCAACAGCTGACCAAGGTGCCCTTGCTCATTACCTTCGACGGCGAGTGGGGCCTCTCCATGCGGCTGAAGGGCACCCCCGTCTTCCCCAAGAACCGCGTGCTGGGCTGCATCAGCGACAACCGTCTGCTCTATGAATATGGGCGCGAGATGGCCCGCCAATACCGCGAGTTGGGCGTGCAGGTCAACTTCGGTCCCGTGGTCGATGTGGATGCCAATCCGAAAAACCCCGTCATCAACGTCCGCTCCTTCGGCGAGAACCCCGTCAATGTGGCCGACAAGGCCATAGCCTATGCCAACGGACTGGAGGAGGGAGGCGTCATGGCGGTTGCCAAGCACTTCCCCGGTCATGGCGATACCGAGACAGACTCCCACAAGACCCTGCCCATCGTGCCTCATGACCGGCAGCGACTGGACAGCATCGAACTCTACCCCTTCCGCCGGGCCATCCGCTCGGGCATGAGTGGCATGATGGTAGGCCACCTGGATGTGCCGGCCTTGGAACAGCGCCGTGGCTGGCCCTCCTCGCTCTCGCACGACATCATTGATGGCTTGCTGGTCAAGGAACTGGGCTTTCAGGGACTGATATTCACCGATGCGCTGACCATGAAGGGCGTGTCGGGGCAACCCAACTCCTGCCTCCAGGCCTTGAAGGCAGGCAACGACCTGCTGCTGGTGCCCCGTCGCATCCAGGAGCAGGTGGAGACCATCTTGGCTGCTGTGAAGAGCGGCGAACTGCCCGAGGAACTCATCAACGAGAAGTGCCGCAAGGTGCTGACCTACAAGTATGCGCTCGGCCTCTCGCAGAAACCTTTCGTGCGCCTGTCTGGTCTGGGAAACCGCATCAATACGCCGCAGACGCGCGACCTCATCCGTCGGCTCAATCAGGCTGCCGTCACGGTGCTGGCCAACCCCACGCAGCTGCTCCCTCTCGATGCCTCCCTCTCCGAGGTGGCTCTGCTGACCGTGGGCGATGTCGCCACCTTGCGTCCGTTTGTAGAGACGCTCTCCACCTATACCCGTCCCGTCGAGATTCCCCTTCCGAAGGCCCCTTCGGCCTATGCCGTCGAACAGCTGCGCAAGAAGCTCTCCCGCTACAAGCGTGTGCTCGTGGCGGTGGCCGACCGCCGGCTGGGCGAATACCGCTCGCTGCTGCGCTCGTTGCAGCTCCCCTCGTCGTGCTACTTACTCTTTGTCTCCGGCAAGGATTGCCTGCCGTTGAAGGAGTCGCTGGCTGAGGCCGGGGCGGTGGTGCTGGCTCATAGTGCCGATGCCGATGTGCAGCGGCATGTGGCTCGCCTGCTCTATGGCGAGGCATCGGCCAATGGCCGCCTCTCCACTCCTATCGGCAATCTCTATGCTGCCGGTACGGGTGTTACGCTCTCTCCCGACGGACCGCGCCGCTACCTGCCTGAGGATTACGGACTGGATCCTGTCAAACTGGCTCGCATCGACACCCTGGCCCTCGAAGGCATCTCCCGAGGAGCTTACCCCGGCTGTCAGGTGGTGGTGTGGAAAGATGGGCGCGAGGTTTACAACCGCGCCTTCGGTCATGTCACACAGGAGGGGCGTGCCGTGGCTCCTACCGATATCTACGACCTGGCCTCGCTGACCAAAACAACAGCTACCCTGCTTGCCGTGATGAAACTCTACGACAAGGGACTCATCAGCCTGACCGATTATGCCTCGCAGTATGTACCCGAGTTGAAGGGCACCGACAAGGAGCGCATCACCCTGCAGGATCTGCTCTACCATCAGTCGGGCTTGCCTCCCTCGATTCACTATTATGAGGAGGCCATCGATCCCGAGAGCTTCAAGGGTACCCTCTTCAAGGGCCGGGCCGATGCCCTCCATACGCAGCGGGTGGGCAGTAGCTCCTGGGCCAATCCCCGCTTCCGCTTCCGCGAAGGGCTGACCTCGCCCGTGGCGACAGCCACACACACGTTGCAGGTGTGCGACAGCCTTTGGGGGGCTGCCGACTTCCGTCAGGTCTATCTGCAGAAAATCATTGCTTCTCCCCTGAAAGACAGGCGCTACCGCTATAGCTGCACGGGCTTCATCCTGCTGCAGAGGGTGGTGGAGAACATCACTCACGAGCCACTGAACGTCTTCCTCCACCGGGAGTTTTATGCTCCGATGGGCTTGAAGCGCACCGGTTACTTGCCATTGCAGTTTGTCAAGCAGGAGGAGATTGTGCCCTCTTCGCACGACCGCTTCCTGCGCAAGCAGGTGCTTCGGGGCTATGTGCACGATGAGGCTGCCGCCTTCCAGGGCGGTGTGTCGGGCAATGCCGGCCTCTTCTCCAACGCCTCAGAGGTGGCTGCTGTCTATCAGATGTTGCTCAACGAAGGGGAATGGAACGGTCGCCGCCTGTTGAGTCGTGCCACTTGCCAGCGCTTTACCACCTCGGTCTCCTCCCTCAGCCGGCGGGGCTTGGGGTTTGACAAACCCGATGTCCGCAACACGAATCTCAGCCCCTGTGCCCCCTGTACACCGGCTGCTGTCTTCGGCCATACCGGCTTCACCGGCACTTGTGTCTGGGCCGACCCGGAGAACCGCCTGGTCTATGTATTCTTGAGTAACCGCATCTATCCCAACGTATGGAATGGTCTGTTGTCCAAGCTCGAGATTCGTCCCCGCATCCAGGAAGCCATCTATCAGGCTCTGGAACGTCCTTGATGAAGCTACACACGCTTCTCTGCCTGTGGCTTTGGGGGATGGGTCTGCTCTTCTCCGTGATGGGAAGCGCCCAGCCGGAGTCTGCAGGGAAGGGACACTTTGCCCGACGGATAGACTCGCTGCTGACAGCCCGCTACCTAGGAGCACGGATAGACAGCCAATACCTGAAACGGCCGCGCACGAAGTGGACGGTGAAGATAAAGGGTAATCTGTCGGGAGCCGGACTGGATATGGAGGGCTTGAATGGCGATACGCCTGTGCGTACGGAGATGACCGCTGCCTACAAGGGGACAGTCAGCCTCTCGGTCTCCTATCTGGGACTGACCCTGAGCGGTGCGCTCAATCCGGGCGCACTATCCGGCCGATACAAGGATTATGAGATTAACCTCAATTCGTATGGGAATCGTTTCGGAGTGGATGTGGTCTGGCAAGAGGCCAAGACCTTCAAAGGATGGATGGAGGTAGGCGAGGCACCCCGTGCGCTGCTGGAGAAGGGGGGCGTAGACCAGCAAATGCTCTATGTGAATGCCTACTATGTGTTCAATCACCGCCGTTTCTCCTATCCGGCAGCTTTCAGCCAGTCGTATATCCAACGACGCAGTCAAGGTAGTTTCCTATTGGGTGCTTCTTTGCAAAGGCAACGCACCTCGCGTCCCTCGGAGGGAACGGACGACCCGCTTCCTGCTTTCCGTCTGAATGCGTGGGAGGTGGGTATCGGAGCCGGATATGGGTATAACTGGGTACCCTCGCGCCGCTGGCTGATTCACCTCTCGTTCTTGCCCGCCTTTGTGGTCTACAACAGTCATCGCCTCTGGCTCAACGGTGAGCCGGGCCGGTTGCAGTCACGCTTTCCCGAGGTGATACTGACCGGACGCGGTGCGTGGGTCTATACCTTTGGCCGCCATTTCGTGGGCAGTACCCTCATCTTCAACTTCTCCAACTTGGGGAATGGGGAGCGGCTGGAGGTGAAGCACACCAAGTGGCGGCTGCGTACGTTCTATGGCATACGGTTTTAGTAGTCCATCACCTCTTCCAGTTGGATGTCGAAGGCCAGTGTGGAGTAGCCGGGGATGGTGCTGTAGCCGTCGGAACCGTAGGCGCATTGCCAGGGGATGTAGACCATCCACCGTTCGCCGGTGCGCATCAGCTGTAGAATGGCAGTCCAACCGGAGATAACAGCCGTGACGGAGAATGTGGTGGGGGCATCGAACGCCGTGGGTGCTATTTCCTCGGGATTCAAGGAGCCTTGCCGGTTGGCAGGGAAGCCGATGAAATTGCCGTCGAAGCGGTCGCCGGTAATCAGCGAGCCGTAGTAGAAGGCACTCACTGTCTCGGTGTAGAGCGCACGGCGCCCTTCGTAGTAGGCCGATATCTTCTTGCAGTAGATGTAGTAGCTGTGCTGGTCGGTGCTGACCTGCTCGTCCTTCACGGCAAACAGTTGGCCGGTTGCTACGGAGGCTACCTGCGCTTCGTTGGCTACAATGCGGTCCGAGGCCAGTGTGGCCAAGGAGTCGATGAATGCCTCGTTACGCACTTGCCAGTTGTCGTACTTGCTGATTTCCTCCTGTTCGCTGCAAGCGGTGAGGCAGACACAGAAGCCTATCAGGATATAAAGAAACATATTTTTCATACCAGGGGCTGAATGGGTGAAAGGGTAGTAGTGTATAGTGAAAGGTGGTGCGGCGGGAGCCGATGGCTTCCCGACACACCACTTGTAGCTCATTAGAGGGTCTTGAGCAGCGATGTGATGCTGACGCGGTCGGCAATGATGCTGTCCAGCGCGCTGATGGCCACACGCTCCTGCTCCATGGTGTCGCGGTTGCGCAGGGTGACGCAGCCGTCCTCCAGCGTCTGGTGGTCCACCGTCACGCAGTAGGGGGTGCCGATGGCATCCTGACGGCGGTAGCGCTTGCCGATGGAGTCCTTCTCGTCGTACTGGCAATTGAAGTGGAACTTCAGATTGTCGATAATCTCGCGGGCCTTTTCAGGCAGACCGTCTTTCTTGACGAGCGGCATCACGGCCAACTTTACAGGAGCCAGGGCGGCGGGCAACTTCAGCACCACGCGGCTCTCGCCGTTCTCCAGCTTCTCCTCCTGGTAGGAGGCGGACATCACGCTGAGGAACATGCGGTCTACGCCGATAGAAGTCTCGATGACAAACGGCGTATAGCTCTCGTTGCTCTCGGGGTCGAAGTACTTGATGTTCTTGCCGCTGAACTTCTCGTGCTGAGACAGGTCGAAGTTGGTGCGGCTGTGGATGCCCTCCACCTCCTTGAAGCCGAACGGCATGAGGAACTCGATGTCGGTAGCCGCGTTGGCATAGTGAGCCAGCTTCTCGTGGTCGTGGTAGCGGTAGTGGTCATCGCCGAATCCTAGGGCCTTGTGCCACTTCAGGCGGGTTTCCTTCCAGCGCTTGAACCATTCCAGCTCTGTGCCCGGCTTCACGAAGAACTGCATTTCCATCTGCTC
>CAMGAL010000059.1 GCA_946007445.1 uncultured Mediterranea sp. | reverse complement strand
CTCCATGCCAACCAGCTGAGCAAGGCCATCCTGCTGCTGGCTGCCGACGCTCTCTGCCGCGAGTTCCCCGGGCAGGTGCACTACTTCCCCGCCTACGAACTGCTGACGGACGAGCTGCGCGACTACCGCTTCTATGCCGACGACCTGGTGCACCCCTCGCCCACGGCCATCGGGCTGGTGTGGGAACGCTTCGCCCAGTGCAGCTTCGCGCCCGAGACGCAGCAGCTCATCGACCGGTGCGAAGAGATAGCCCGCGCCTTGGGTCACCGCCCCTTGCGCCCCGACAGCGAGGAGCATCACCGTTTTTTAGCCCAAATAATGTTAAAAATAGAACGACTTAACGAGAAATTCCCGTATTTAGACTTCGAAAAAGAAAAAGCATTATGTCGTACCCGATAGAAACCATTGCCGACATCATCGGCGCCAAGCGGGTGGGAGAGGCTCCTGCCCGGATAGACTGGCTGCTGACCGACCGCCGCTCGCGCAGAGTCCCCGAGTCTACACTCTTCTTTGCACTGACCACCCGACGCAACAGCGGCATCCGCTATGTGCCCGAGCTGGCCGACCGCGGGGTGCGCCACTTCGTGGTGAGCAAGGCCGAATATCCCGTCCTGCAGGAGCAGCATCCTGAGTGGATGACGGCGGGAGGATTCAACTTCCTGCTGGTGGAGAACCCCCTGAAAGCGCTGCAGCGCCTGGCCGAGAAGCACAGGGAGCAGTTCGACATACCGGTCATCGGCATCACAGGCAGCAACGGCAAGACCATCGTGAAGGAGTGGCTGCACCAGTTGCTCTGCGGCTGCCACCACATCGTGCGCTCGCCTCGCAGCTACAACTCGCAGATTGGTGTCCCCCTGTCGGTGTGGCAGATGAGCGAGGCTGACGACCTGGCCCTCATCGAGGCTGGCATCTCCGAGCCGGGCGAAATGCACGCCCTGCAGACCATCATCAAGCCTACCATCGGCATCCTGACCGGCATAGGGGGCGCCCACCAGGAGAACTTCTACTCGCTGCAGGAGAAGTGTATGGAGAAGCTCACCCTCTTCAAGGACTGCGACGTGGTGATCTATGACGGCGACAACGAGTTCATCAGCAACTGCGTGACCCGCTCCATGCTGCCCGCGCGAGAGCTAGCCTGGAGCCGCACCGACCGCGACAGGCCGCTCTACATCAGCCGCGTGGAGAAGGGGGCGGAGACGACGGCCATCACCTACCGCTACCTGGGCATGGAGAACAGCTTCAGCCTGCCCTTCATCGACGATGCCTCCATCGAGAACTCCCTCAACTGTCTGGCCGCCTGCCTCTACCTGATGCTGCCCGCCGAGCAGATTACCGAGCGGATGAGCCGGCTGGAGCCTGTGGCCATGCGCCTGGAGGTGAAGGAGGGCAAGAACGGATGCCTGCTCATCAACGACAGCTACAACAGCGACCTGGGCTCGCTGGTCATTGCGCTGGACTTCCTCTACCGCGGCTCGGAGGACAAGGGGCTGAAGCGCACCCTGATACTCTCTGACCTGCTGCAGACGGGGCAGAACGCACCTACCCTCTACTGGCAGGTGGCCAAACTGATAGGCAGCCGGGGCATCGGGCGCATCATCGGCGTGGGGCAGGACATCTGCTCGTGCTCCGACTGCTTCTCCGGCAAGGAGGCCTCCTTCTTCCCCACCACGGAGAGCCTGCTGGCCGCCATTGACCACGGAGAGGTGAAGCTGCAGGACGAAATCATCCTCATCAAGGGTGCCCGCCGCTATGGCTTCGACCGCCTGACCGAACTGCTGGAGAAGAAGGTGCACGAGACCATCCTCGAGGTGAACCTCGGCGCCATGGTGGAGAATCTGGACTACTACCGCTCGCTGCTGCGCCCCGAGACCAAGATGGTCTGCATGGTGAAAGCCTCGGCCTACGGCGCCGGCTCGTATGAGACGGCCAAGACCTTGCAGGAGCACCGCGTGGACTACCTGGCGGTGGCTGTGGCCGACGAGGGCTCGGAGCTGAGGAAATCGGGCATCACAGCCAACATCCTGATTATGAACCCGGAGATGACGGCCTTCAAGACGCTCTTCGACTATAAGCTGGAGCCGGAGGTGTACAGCTTCCACCTGCTGGACGCCCTGATACGCGAAGCCGAGAAGGAGGGCATCACCCACTTCCCCATCCACATCAAGCTGGACACCGGTATGCACCGCCTGGGCTTCACGCCCGACGAGATGCCGCGCCTCATCGAGCGCCTGCAGGGACAGAGCGCCGTCATCGTCCGCTCGGTGTTCTCGCACTTCGTGGGCAGCGACTCGCCGCAGTTTGATGCCTTCACGCGGCAGCAGATAGTGACCTTCGAGGCTGCCTCGGCGGAGCTGCAAGCCGCCTTCCCGCACAAGATACTGCGCCACATCTGCAACTCGGCAGGCATCGAGCGCTTCCCCGGCGCACAGTTCGACATGGTGCGTCTGGGCATCGGCCTCTATGGCATCAACCCCATCACGAATGCCATCATGCACAACGTCAGCACCCTGAAGACCACCATCCTGCAGATACACGACGTGCCGCAGGAAGAGACCGTGGGCTACAGCCGCAAGGGGCACCTGCAGCGTCCCTCACGCATCGCCTCCATCCCCATCGGCTATGCCGACGGACTGAACCGTCACCTGGGCAACGGCCACGCCTACTGCCTGGTGAAGGGGCAACGGGCTCCCTATGTGGGCAACATCTGCATGGATGTCTGCATGATAGACGTCACCGACATCGACTGCCGCGAGGGCGACAGCGTAGAGATCTTCGGCGACCACCTGCCCATCACGGTGCTGAGCGATGCGCTGAACACCATCCCCTACGAGGTGCTGACCAGCGTGTCCAACCGTGTGAAGCGCGTCTACTTCTTGAACTAAAAACTCATAAACTCAAAAACTTATAAACTCAAAATATTATGGTACACAACATTTGGCTGGGTCTGCCCGGCGGTTCTGAATGGCTCATTATTCTCCTAGTGGTACTGCTGCTCTTCGGCGGCAAGAAGATACCTGAACTGATGAAGGGATTGGGCAAAGGCGTGAAAAGCTTCAAAGAGGGCGTGAAAGAGGCGAAGGAAGAGATTGAGAAGGAGAAGGAGGATTAAATCAGGTTCATCCGACATTTGGAGTGATACAATAGGCTATCTCAACTCCCCTCCTCCTTGCGGAGGAGGGGAGTTAGTTTCGTCATTAAAAACTCAAAACAATAACGCTATGGAGCAAACGTTCTGGGACCATCTGGATGTGCTGCGATGGGCTATCTGCCGCATCTTGGTCGTGTGGCTGGTGGTAGCCATCGGCTACTTTGTGGCCATGCCCTGGCTCTTCGACCGGGTGATCTTGGCCCCTTGCCACGACAGTTTCCCCTTCTACGGCCTGCTGCGCTACATCGCCACCTGGCTGGAGCTGGACGCCTCCTTCTTCACCGAGGCGTTTGAGGTGAAGCTGGTCAACATCAACCTGGCAGCCCCCTTCTTCATCCACCTCTCCACGGCCTTCGCGCTGTCGGTGGTGACCACGATGCCCTATTTCATCTGGGAGGTGTGGCGCTTTGTGGCTCCGGCACTCTATCCGCACGAGCTGCGAGGCGTGCGCAAGGCGCTGCTGCTGGGCGGCGTGATGTTCTACCTCGGTGTGCTGGTGGGCTACTACATGGTCTATCCGCTCACCTTGCGCTTCCTGGCCACCTACCAGCTGAGCAGCAGTATCGAGAATGTCATCTCGCTCAACTCCTATATCGACAACTTCATGACGCTGATACTCTGCATGGGCATCTGCTTCGAGCTACCCCTGGTCACCTGGCTGCTCTCGCTGCTCGGACTGGTGCACCGCCGCCTGCTGCGCCGCTATCGCCGCCACGCCATCGTGGCCATTGTGGTCGTGGCCGCCGTCATTACCCCCACCAGCGACCCCTTCACGCTGACCCTGGTAGCCATACCGCTCTACCTGCTGTATGAGCTGAGCATCTGGATGGTGAAGGAGCGTCCTGCCGTAGCCGACTGAGCCCCATGGATCGAGCCGGTCATCCCCTGCAACGCCTGCGCGTGACCCTCCTGTCGCGTGACGCGACCTGCCTCTACGTGAAGCACGAGGGGCAGAGACGAACCGTGCGCTGCGACGGCGCCCCCCTGTCGGAGGAGGTTGCCGGCACCCTGCAATGCCTCTGGCCGGGAGCAACACTCAACCTGCTGGACGTCAGAGAGGATGAGAAGGGCCGGTTGCTGCCCACTATGCTGGTGCTGGAGCCGGACTACCTGATGGACATCAGTGCGCTGGCCGAGTGCTTCCGCGACTACGGCTGCCATCCCCTCAACTACCTCTTCGCACGGCTGCAGCCCTCGGAGAACAGCGCTCCTCTGCTCTTGGGAAACATCGCCAACCTCTTCCTCGACGAGTGGATCCATGCCGAGGAGGGGTGCCCGCCCGACTACCTGATCTGCATGAGAGAGGCTTTCCGCACCTACCCCATCGAGGTGGCTGCCTGCCCCGACCTGCTCGACGCTGCCAAGGAGCGCGACTTCTTCCGACAGACGCAGCTTCACTTCGAGCACCTGCGCCAGGTGGTGACACAGACCTTCCTCCACACGCAGCCTCCGCTGGACAAGGCCGATGCCGTCATCGAGCCGGCCTACATCTGCGAGCCCCTGGGTCTGCAGGGCAGGCTGGACTACCTGCAGCGCGACCTCTCGGCCTTCATCGAGATGAAGTCGGGCAAGGCCGACGAGTTCTCCCACCCCGGCCAGACACTCCCCAAGGAGAACAACTGGACCCAGATGCTGCTCTACGAAGCCGTGTTGCACTACACCCTGGGCAGGGAGCGGGCCTCCATCCGCTCCTACCTGCTCTACACGCGCTATCCCATGCTCTGTCCGCTCCACACGTCGGGCGGTATGCTGCGGCGTGCCCTCGACGTGCGCAATCGCATCGTGGCCATCGAGCATGAGGTGGGGCAAAGCCACACCCCCGACCTGACCGACCGCTACCTGAGGCAGATCACTCCCGACACGCTCAACGAGCGCCATCGACACAACCGCCTGTGGGAACGCTATCAGGCGCCGATGATTGCCGCCTGGGGCGACCGCTACCGGGCTTTGTCGCCCCTGGAGCGGAGCTACCTCTGCACCCTCTACGCCTTCATCACCCGCGAGCAGTACCTCTCCAAATGCAGCTCCCTCGACCCCGAGGGCAACCGCATGGGAGCAGCCGCCCTGTGGCAGGCCTCGCTGGCCGAGAAGCGCGACATCGGCGAGATACTCTACGACCTGCAGATTGCCGAGTCGCAGGCTGCCCTGGCAAAGAAGCCCTACATCCGGCTGACCCGCCCGCAAGAGACTGAGGAGGGCATCGCCCTGCCCAACTTCCGGCCGGGCGACGCCGTGGTGCTCTACGAACGCAATCAGCCGGGCGACAACGTGACCAACCGCATCGTCTTCAAAGGCACCTTGGAGAGCATCCACACCGACGGAGTCTGCATCCGCCTGCGCCAGACGCAGCGCAATGCCGCCGTCCTCCCCCTCGAGAGCCGGTATGCCTTGGAGCACGACACCATGGACACCACCTTCCGCGCCATGTATCAGGGGCTCTCGCTCTTCATGCAAGCTCCCACCCACCGACGGGAGCTGCTGCTGGGTCAGCGCCCTCCCACCTTCGACACCTCGCTCGACGACGCTATCCAAGCCGAGAAGGAGGAGTTCCGCCGCATCGCCCTGCGAGCCGATGCCTGCCGCGACTACTTCCTGCTGATAGGTCCTCCCGGCACGGGCAAGACCTCGCGCGCCCTGCGTAGCATGGTGGAACGGCTGCACAGTCAGGGCGAAGATATCCTGCTCCTGGCCTACACCAACCGAGCCGTGGACGAAATCTGCCGCTCGCTGGCAGCCATCACGCCGGCCGTCGATTTCATCCGCCTGGGCAGCGAACTGGCGTGCGAGGCGTGCTATCGCCCCCACCTGATAGAAAACACACTGGCTTCGTGCCGCAACCGCAATGAGGTGAGGGAGCGGCTACTGCGTTGCCACCTCTATGTGGGTACCGTGGCCACCCTCTCGAGCAAGGCCGACCTCTTCCGCCTGAAGCGATTCCACACCGCCATCGTGGACGAGGCCACACAAATCTTGGAGCCTCAACTCATCGGCCTGCTCTGCACCACCACACCCTTGGGGGAGTGCGCCATCGGGCGGTTCTTCCTGATAGGCGACCACAAGCAGCTGCCGGCCGTGGTGCTGCAAGAGCCTGCACAGAGCCGGGTGGACGTCCCCGAACTGCAAGCCATCGGCCTCGGCAACCTGAAGGATTCGCTCTTCGAGCGGCTCTACAGGCAGCTGCATAGCTCACCCCGGGCAGAGAGCCGGCGCGCCTACGACATGCTCTGCCGGCAGGGACGCATGAACGAGGAGGTAGCCAGCTTCCCCAACCAAGCCTTCTACCACGGCCTGCTGCAGCCCGTGGGCCTGCCCCACCAGCAGGGAGACCTGACGCTGGCACCCGCCTTGCAAAGCCATCCCTGGGCCTCGCTGCTGACGCGTCGGGTGGCCTTCCTCCCCACGCCGGCCGAACCTGCGGGACACACCTTCAAGGTCAACCACAGCGAGGCGCATACAGCCGCCCGACTGGCCGAGGCGCTCTACCTGCAGTATGCGCAGCAGGGAGACAAGGGATTCACGGAGAGCACCTTGGGCATCATCACCCCCTACCGCAGCCAGATAGCCCTCATTCGGCAAGCCTTGGAGAAGACAGGCATCGAAGCCCTGAGCCGGCTGGTGACGGTCGATACCGTGGAGCGCTACCAAGGCAGCGAGCGCGACGTCATCCTCTACTCCTGCTGCCTCAACCGCAGCAGCCAACTGGAGTTTTTCGCCAACCTGACCGAAGACGAAGGCCTCCCCATCGACCGCAAACTCAACGTGGCGCTGACCCGCGCCCGCCGCCAGTTCTTCCTGATTGGCAACAGCGAACTGCTCCGTCAGATGCCCCTCTATCAGGCTCTGTTGGAGCATATTTGCGTGAACGACCGTTAATTGCACTGGTTATCCCTATAAGAAGGTTAAATCATAGAAGATTTTTGGTAGAACGCTTGCAGAATAGAGTGTAACTACCTATATTTGTACACGTTTTTTTCATAGAGATTTAGATTTAAGGTTAGATGAAGTGGGATGTCGGGAGACATCCCATTTATTTTTGTATCTACCCATCAGCATGTTCTGTCCCTCTTCCTCGAACGAAAATCGTCACTTGTCCTATCGTCCTACACTTTGTGCGAAACCGTTCGATGGTAATGTAGAAAGGGCGGACACACAGGTCCGCCCCTTCAGATTTCGTCATCCCCGAGCAGCGTCGAGGGATCTAAGCCACTGATAGTTGGTCATATAGGGCTAACGGGGCTCCCGTTATCGAGTCACCGACAGGCTCTTCAGCTGCGCACGCTCCGAGCTGCCTCCGTAGAGCAGGATATAGGTTCCGGACAAGGGGCGCATGGTGTTGCTGGCCTCATCCCACCAACGGAAGGTCTCGTCCGACAAGGGGAAGCTGACCTCTTTCGTTTCGCCGGCAGCCAGTTGCACGCGGCTGAAGCCACGAAGAGCCAACTGCGGACCCTCCTTGTCGTCGGGGCGCTGCAGATAGAGCTGCACCACCTCTTCGCCATCCAGCTGACCGACATTGCTGACAGGCACCACCAGAACGCCATCCACCACACGGGCATCGTCATATCGGAAAGTGGTATAGGAGAGTCCGTGACCGAAGGCAAACGAAGGCGTGGCCTTCATGTAGCGGTAGGTGCGTCCCTTCATGGAGTAGTCTTGGAAATCGGGCAGTTGGAGGGTATCTTTATAGAACGTCACCGGCAGGCGACCGGCGGGATTGTAGTCGCCATAGAGCACCTGGGTAATGGCTGTACCGCCTGCCTGACCCGGATACCAAGCCTGCAGGATGGCATCGCAAGAACTCTTCTCCGGCTCCAGACCGATGGCACTGCCCGAAAAGTTGACCAATACGACCTGTTTCCCAGCACTCTTCAGCGCCTTCAGCAACCGGCGTTGCACTGCAGGCAGCTGGATGTCCACACGGTCGCCTCCACGGAAGCCCGAAGCGCTGACCGGCATCTCCTCACCTTCAAGCAGGGGCGTGATACCTCCGGCAAAAACGACCACATCGGCAGGAGCCAACTGACGCAATAACTGAGGAATATCAATGGTCTGATTGCTACCCAAATCAAAGTTTAACGTGGCAGATTTCTCCAGATGTCGGTAGCGCAACTCCAACGAATACCGCTTCCCGGCTTTTGCTTCCAACGTGTAGATGGTTTTGGTCTGCTTGATGGCTCCTTCGTCTGCAGCCACCTCCCGACCATCCACCCATAAGCTGAATGCGCCTCGCATCTTGATGCGGAACTCTACCGAAGTATCGTTTTGAGGGCAAAAAGTCGTACAGAAGGTGCCGGAGAACTGTTCCAGAGGTACTCCGGGCGCAAAAGCTGTGGCTCCATCGGAATTAAACAGAAGAGGAGTTGAGTAACGGGCTTGAGCCACAGGCTCACCCTCCATCCGATTGTTGTCCCAATAGGTGGCTTCAAATCCTGCATCACCCGATGCCGTATAGCAATCGTTGAACAAGCTGACAAATAGCTGTTCGGAAGTATGGTCGCAAGCAGGAGCATAAATCAGTTGCTCCTGGGGAAGACGTTGACGCAAAGCCTCCAAGAGGGTGACGGTATGAGCGGGGAATCCATTGTAATTGCCCCATTGCATGACCGAATCATTGGCATTCGGGCCAATGAGCGCCACCTTCATATTCGGTTTCAGGGGAAGGAGGTTATTCTTGTTCTGCAGCAAGGTCATGCTCTCGCAAGCCATCTTCAGGGCCAGTTGCTGGTGTTTCGGGCTATTGACCACCGAATAGGGGATGGTGTCCCACGAGGTGCTTTCTTCCATTTCGCCCAGCTCGAAGCGTGCCTGCAGCAAGCGGAGCAAAGAGCGGTCAAGGTCTGCTTCCTTAATCTGGCCGTTCTGGACCGCCTCTACCAAAGCCTTGTATGAACTGCCGCACTCCAGGTCTGTACCACTCCGCACAGCCTTTGACGAGGCCTCAGCAGCATCTTGATGGGTCTCATGGTGATCCTTGAGATAAAAATCTCTGATGGCACCGCAGTCGCTCACCACGACGCCATCGAACCCCCACTCGTCACGCAAGATTTGCATCAGCAAGCGGTCACTGCCGCAGCAGGGGTCGCCCTCGTAGCGGTTGTAGGCACACATCACTTCCTTCACGTGCGTTTTCTGTACCAACTCCTTGAAAGCAGGCAGATAGGTCTCCCAGAGGTCGCGTGGAGAGATGTTAGCGGCATCGAAGCTATGCCGGTTCCATTCAGGACCGGAGTGAACGGCAAAGTGCTTGGCACAAGCATGAGCCTTGTCGTAGGCAGCATCCTCTGGGCCTTGGAGTCCACGCACCACAGCCATACCAAGCTGGGCGGTGAGATAGGGGTCTTCGCCATAGGTCTCCTGTCCGCGGCCCCATCGGGGGGAGCCGCAGATATTGAAGTTGGGAGTCCAGAT
>CAMGAL010000058.1 GCA_946007445.1 uncultured Mediterranea sp. | reverse complement strand
GCCCCTATTATCTATAATTTAATATAAAACTTCGCGGCAAAGGCAATTATCGCGAAAATTGTTCCTATTTTTGCAACTTGTAAATAAAGACAAAGTTGCAAATGAGAAGAAACTTTCTATCGCTTATCGCCTTTTTCCTGTTTCTGAGCATCGGATTCAGCGGCTGCTTGGACGATGAAACGGAGAACTACGAATATAGTACCGACGCCTCGGTACGCGCCTTCGGGTTGGACACCGTCTATGGCAAGCACTACCGCTTCACCATCGACCAGGTAAACCGCCTCATCTACAACCGCGACTCCATGCCCATGGGTGCCGACACCCTGCTGGACAGCATCCTGATTGACACCTTCTCGGTGACCGGCTACATCTCCTGCGGTGCCAACGATACGGTACTCAACACCAGCAATGCCCAAGACCTGACCCCTGCCATCAACAATCCCTATGGCATGGAGTTCAAGATACATGCCGGCGACGGCACCACCACGCGCATCTACAAGCTGAGCATCAACGTACACCGCCTAGACCCCGACTCCCTGGTATGGAGCCACATCAGCACCCTGACCACCGACGGACCGCTCTTCCAGGAGCCCAAGGCCGTCCTGCTGGGCGACGGACGCATCTGGATAGGCACCTCGGCCACCAGCTCCTACGTGATAGAGGACCCGGAAGGCCGGAACATCTCCGCCTACCCCATGGACAACCTGCCCGAGCAGACAGACCTCAGCTCGGCCACCTACTTCAACGAAAGAGTCTTTCTGGTGAATGGCCGGAAGCTCTATGGCAAGACGCCGGAAGAGCTCTACTGGTCGTGGGAGATGATCAAAGAAGATCAGGGCACCCTGCTCTCCATCATCCACAGCGATGGCAAGTCACTCACCATGCTTACGAGCAAGGACGGCGAACGTCGGGTGCTGAAGCTCGATGAAGAGGGATACAGCCTCCGCGAACCCGTGGAAGAGCAGTTCCCCACCAGACGTTTCTACGTCTCACACTTCCTGACCGGCAACGGTGTGCCCGAATACATCGCCGTGGGAGCCACCGAGTCGGGCACGGCCACCACTCCCTGGCTCAGCCTCGACGGAGAGCATTGGGCCGACCTGGGCACCACCTCGGATGCCTACTGCCCCTGGATGCAGAATCCCGCCATCATGCACTACGGCGACCGCTTCTACCTCTTCGGCGGCGACATGAGCACCATCTACGAGTCGCTGACCGGCATCGCCTGGTTCCCCACCACACAGAAGTTCCTCCTGCCCAACGCCTTTGCCGGCAAGAGCCGCTACTCCTTAGTGGTGGACAAGCAGAACTACATCTGGGTAATCTTTGGCGGCGACGGCTCGCCCAACCTGGAGATATGGCGAGGACGCCTCAACCGACTGGGTTTCGAGAGACAATAATCAGCAGCACTATATAATAAGGTATAACCAGAAAACGGAATCAAGATGCACCATCAAGAACAACCCGATCCCCAGCGCATACCGGCACATGTGGCCATCATCATGGACGGCAACGGCCGATGGGCCAAGCAACGCGGACATGAACGTAGCTACGGCCACCAAGCTGGAGCAGAGACGGTACACATCATAGCCGAAGAGGCCGCCCGTCTGGGTATCAAGTACCTGACACTCTACACCTTCTCCACCGAAAACTGGAACCGACCCGCCACCGAAGTGGCCGCCCTCATGGCTCTGCTCTTCGATCAGATAGAAGAGAGCACCTTCATGAAGAACAACATCCGCTTCCGCACCATAGGCGAAGCCGGCAAGCTGCCCGAGCATGTGGCCGAGCGCCTGCAACGCTGCATCGACCGCACGGCCGGCAACACCGGCATGACCCTGGTACTGGCCTTGAGCTACTCCTCCCGCTGGGAGCTGACCGAAGCCGCCCGAAAATTAGCGTTCCTCGTGAGGGAAGGGAAAGTTTCTCCCGAGGAAATAAATGCCGACCTGCTGGCCGGGCAACTCACCACCCACTTCATGCCCGACCCCGACCTGCTGATACGCACCGGCGGCGAGGTACGTCTGAGCAACTACCTGCTGTGGCAATGCGCCTACTCCGAGCTCTACTTCTGCGACACCTACTGGCCCGACTTCAGGGAGCCGGAGCTGCGACAGGCCATCTGCGAATACCAGAAGCGCGAACGCCGCTTCGGGAAGACCAGCGAACAGATAGAACAAGAATGAATAACCCTATAGTGATTTTAACGAAATAAAGAACGAACGATGTTTCAACGAATTACCTCCATATTCGTCACCATGGCCTGCCTGCTGGGTTGCGTCATGACCGCCACAGCCCAAGAGGAGAAACCGGTAGTGCTCTACTCCGGCACCCCCAAGAAGTACGAAATTGCCGACATCCGCGTGGAGGGAGCCGACAACTACGAGGACATGGTCATCATCGGCCTCTCCGGACTCAGCAAGAAGCAGGTTGTCACCATCCCCGGCGACGACATCACCCAGGCCTGCAAGCGCTACTGGCGTCACGGACTCTTTGCCGATGTCTCCATCACCCAGGATAGCATCGCCGGCAATCAGACCTGGCTCACCATCCACCTGAAGATGCGCCCGCGTGCCACCGACATCGTCTTCCACGGCGTGAAGAAGTCGGAGCGCGAAGACCTGGAGAGCAAAATCGGTATGATCAAGGGCAACCAGGTGACACCCAACTCCATCGACCGAGCCAAGACCCTCATCAAGCGCTACTTCGACGACAAGGGATTCAAGAATGCCGAGGTATTCATCAACCAGAAGGATGACCCCAACAACAAGAACCAGGTCATCATTGACATCAACATCGACAAGAAAGAGAAGGTGAAGGTACACCAAATCACCATCGTGGGCAACCAGGCCATCAAGACCAAGAAGCTGAAGCGAGTGATGAAGAAGACCAACGAGAAGAACAAGCTGGTCAACACCTTCCGCACCAAGAAGTTCATCGAAGAGAACTACGAGGCCGACAAGCAACTCATCATCGACAAGTACAACGAGCTGGGTTACCGCGACGCCACCATCGTGACCGACAGCATCAAGCCCTACGACGACCGCACAGTGGACATCTACATGAAAATCGAAGAGGGACAGAAATACTACCTGCGCAACATCTCGTGGGTGGGCAACACGCTCTACCCCTCCGAGCAGCTCAACTACCTGCTGCGCATGAAGAAGGGCGACGTCTACAACCAGAAGTTGCTGGAGGAACGCACCGTGAGCGATGACGATGCCATCGGCAACCTCTACTACAACAACGGCTACCTCTTCTACAGCCTCGAACCGGTGGAAGTGAACATCGTGGGCGACTCCATCGACCTGGAGATGCGCATCTACGAAGGCCGACAGGCCACCATCAACAAGGTGGCCATCAACGGTAACGACCGCCTTTATGAGAACATCGTCCGCCGTGAGCTGCGCACCCGCCCCGGCCAGCTCTTCAGCCGTGAAGACCTGATGCGCTCCATGCGTGAAATCCAGCAGATGGGACACTTCGATGCCGAGCAGATCAAACCCGATATCCAGCCCAAACCCGAAGACGGCACCGTGGACATCGCCTACGACCTCGTCTCCAAAGCCAACGACCAGGTGGAGTTCTCCGCCGGTTGGGGACAGACCGGTATCATCGGTAAGCTGAGCCTGAAGTTCACCAACTTCTCACTAGCCAACCTGCTGCATCCGGGCGAGAACTACCGAGGCATCCTGCCGCAAGGCGACGGACAGACGCTGACCCTCAGCGCCCAAACCAACGCCAAGTACTACCAGTCGTACAGCATCTCGTTCTACGACCCCTGGTTCGGCGGCAAGCGCCCCAACGCCTTCTCGGTATCGGCCTTCTACTCGCGCCAGACCGACATCAGCGACCAGTACTACAACTCGGGCTACTACAACAACTACTACAACAGCTACTATAGCGGCATGTACGGCTATGGCATGTACAACTACGGCAACTACAACAGCTACGAGAACTACTACGACCCCGACAAGTACATCCAGATGTTCGGCCTCTCGTTCATGTTCGGTAAGCGTCTGAAGTGGCCCGACGACTACTTCCAGTTCAGCGCCGAGCTGGCCTTCACCCGCTACATGCTGAGCGAGTGGCGCTACTTCCCCGTGACCGACGGCAACTGCAACAACATCAGCCTCAACCTGACGTTGGCCCGCAGCTCCATCGACAACCCCATCTATCCCCGTCAAGGTTCGGAGTTCTCACTCTCGGTACAGTTCACCCCGCCCTACTCCCTGTTCGACGGCAAGGACTACAGCAAGTACGACCAGACCAACCAGGAGGACATGAACAAGATGCACAAGTGGATTGAGTACCACAAGTGGAAGTTCAAATCCAAGATTTACATCCCGCTGATGGATCCCATGACCGTGAAGCGCACCCCCGTGCTGATGGGTCGCGCCGAGTTCGGCTTGCTGGGCCACTACAACAAGTACAAGAAGTCGCCCTTCGAAACCTTCGAGGTGGGTGGTGACGGCATGACCGGCTACTCCAGCTACGCCACCGAGACCATCGCCCTGCGTGGTTACGAAAACGCCTCCCTCTCCTACTACGGCAACGAGGGCTACGCCTATACCCGCATGGGACTGGAGCTGCGCTACCCGCTGATGCTGGAGACCACCACCAGCATCTACGCCCTGAGCTTCATCGAGGCCGGTAACGCCTGGCACGAGGTGAGCAACTTCAACCCCTTCGAGCTGAAGCGCTCTGCCGGTGTGGGTGTCCGCATCTTCCTCCCGATGATTGGTATGATGGGTATCGACTGGGCCTATGGTTTCGACAAGATCAATGGCAGCAGCCAGTACAGCGGCAGCCAGTTCCACTTCATCCTGGGTCAGGAATTCTAAAGAAGTGTCTCTGTGTTATTCAACTCATAAACTCAAAAACTCAGAAACTTATAAACTCAAAAACTCAAACGAATGAAAAAGACCTTACTGCTATTCATCCTCCTGTTAGGCACCGCACTCGGTGCCCAGGCACAGAAATTCGCACTCATCGACATGGAGTATATTCTGGATAAAATCCCTGCATACGCCCAAGCCAACCAGCAACTGGAGCAGCTCTCCAAGCAGCGCCAGGCCGAAGTCGAGAAGGCCACCCAAGAGGCCAAGAACCTCTATGACAGCTATCAGAAAGCCCTCAAGACCCTGAGTGAGACACAACGCACCCAGCGCGAAGAGGCCATCATCCAAAAGGAGACGGCCGCCGCCGAACTGCGCCGCAAATACTTCGGTCCCGAAGGCGAACTGGCCCAGAAGCGCAGCGAACTGATGCAACCCAGCGAAGACCGCATCTACGATGCTGTGAAGAAGCTGGCCACCCAGCGCGGCTATGCAGCCGTCGTAGACAGAGCCTCAGCCAGCAGCCTGATTTTCGCCTCCCCCGACATCGACATCAGCAATGAAGTGCTCTCGATAGTGGGATATTCAAATTAAATGCTTACATTTGCACCCTGAAAACCAACGGAATATATTAAATAACAAATAAACCTACTCATTATGTTTAAGAAAATCGCATTTGCCGTAGCAATGTTTATCCTCCCGCTGGGAGCAATGGCCCAGGCCAAGTTTGCACACATGAACTCACAAGAGGTCATCAGCGTCATGCCCGAATTTACCAAGGCTCAGGCCGACCTCGACGCCATGGCCAAGAAGTATCAGGAAGAGATGCAGCGTGGTCAGGAAGAGCTCAACAAGAAGTATCAGGAGCTGGTTCAGCAGCAGGACTCTCTGCCCAAGAACATTCTGGAGCGTCGTCAGAAGGAAGTACAAGACCTTGCCCAGCGCCAGGAGCAGTTCCAGCAGGAGGCTTACCAAGCTATGGAGAAGGCCCGTCAAGACGCTATGGTGCCCATCTACAAGAAGTTGGATGATGCCATTCAGGCCGTAGGACAAGCCGAAGGCGTAGTCTATATCTTCGACCTGGCCCGCACCGCCATTCCCTTCGTCAGCGCTCAGAGCACAGACGTGACCGCCAAGGTCAAGGCCCAGCTGGGTATCAAGTAAATTCATCATCATGAATCCATAGTAAGGGCGGGCCTGTGTGTCCGCCCTTATGCGTATTAACCACCACCCCACCATGAATCTCTCCACTCCTCCCGGCCCCATCGGCGTATTCGACTCCGGCTACGGAGGCCTCACCATCCTGAGCAAGATACGCGAAGCCCTCCCCACCTACGACTACCTATACTTAGGCGACAATGCCCGCACGCCCTATGGCACTCGCTCCTTCGAGGTGGTTTACGACTTTACCCGCCAAGCAGTAGCCAAGCTCTTCGAGATGGGGTGCCACCTCGTCATCTTGGCGTGCAACACCGCCTCGGCCAAAGCACTCCGCACCATCCAGATGCACGACCTGCCCCATGTGGGTGCCTCTCGTGGAGAACAACGAAGCCGACTCGCCCGGAGCCGACTACTTTGTCCGGAAATACATCGACGAACTGCTGGCACGCGACCGCCAGATAGACACCGTCATTCTGGGTTGCACCCACTATCCGCTGCTGCTGCCCAAGATTGCCTCCTACATGCCTTCAAGCATCCGCACTATAGCCCAAGGCGAACTAGTAGCCAAGAGTCTACACGACTACCTGCTCCGCCACCCGGAGATGGAGCGACGTTGCACACGCGGAGGCACTTGCCGTTACCTCACCACCGAGGCTCCCGAAAAGTTCCAAGACTCCGCCTCCCTCTTCCTCAACGAGGAGATTGCAGTGGAGCATATCGACTTGGAGTGACTATTTGCGAAGGAGATAAAGGCCATTACTTTTGCTTTAGGAGTTAAAGGAGTTAGAGGAGTTATCGGCCCTGACGGGCCTTAGGAGTTAAAGCCTATACTCGATGTTATGAGGAGATAAGGTGTTTAGAGGTAATCGTTTACATCATGTCATGTTGAATCCTCATCACGCTGTGTGTGAAGCCATTCGATGATGACGCTGTAGGGGCGGACCTGTGTGTCCGCCCCTCTGCTATTTCCTCCCTCCTACGAATTTTATTTTCTACCCTCACACCCTCACACTCTCTGTAACCCATTGGCTATGTGCCGATTGAGTGTGAGGGTAAGGGTGAGGGTGTGAGGGTAGTGAGGGTAAAAATGGGTAAACCGTGCCACTTTCGCGCTCAAAAACGTCCTAAAAACAGCTGTTTTTCGCCCTATTTTGAGTCGTTTTCGAGAAAAACGCCTCATTTTTCGTGCAAATACAGGCCATTTTGAAGGAAAACGCAATAGAAAACAGGCGGTACTTACCCTCTATTCTCCTTTCTCAGAATACCTATTCCGTTCCGAGTTTCAGCTATTGAAACTCATAGTTTCAAGTAATTAAACTCACAGTTTCAGCTATTGAAACTCGACGAAACAAATAGATGCCCAGGATGAGCAGTTCACATTCTTGAAAGCCCGTGGCTATCTTCCATGAAGGAAGCTGCGGTATCTTGCATGAGATTTTTATGCCAGCGGTGTGCAAACTCCCGGTATTTTGTTTATCTTTGTTCCGTAAATCCATATTAACTGAAAAAATTAACGATAAAAGACTGAGATAATAGATTGATTTAAATAACATATAGCAGCATCAGACTATCATTGTGGTGTTCCAGAAAACAAGCCTAGGAAACTTACTATTTGGATAACAGACCACATCAATGATGGTTGGCTTTGACGTATAGATGTATAAGCGTCGGGAATCAAGGCCAATCCGCGAATCAAGATAGAAGATGTTTGCACCCGTTCAGCGGGTGTAGGCATAATTCTTATTCGCGGATGGGGTCCAAAGATATTCCTAGGCTTGTACCCCGGAACACCATAAGAAGAGGCTTGCACCCTTTTTCTTTGTCTGTTTCGCACCGACTACCCATATACGTCACACATGCCAAATGATAGGCCGATGACCTTGCGACCTAAATGTTTGGCATGACTATGATTACACCCCAACCGAAACAAGTAAAATCGCGCGAACGCGTGCAACAGCACGGCGAGGTCTTCACCAACGAGCGGGAAGTCAACGCGATGCTCGACCTCGTAAAGCACGAAACGGAGCGCATCGACAGCCGTTTCCTCGAACCGGCCTGCGGCGACGGCAATTTCCTGGCAGAGATTCTCCGCCGGAAACTACAAGTTTGCCGCCGTCTGGTAGAGCAGAAGAAGAGCACCCAGTTGGAATATGAGAAGAACGCCGTGTTGGCCGTCAGCAGTATCTACGGCATTGAACTGTTGGCCGACAATGCCACAGCCTGCCGAGAGCGTTTGTTTCAAATCTTCTCCGACGAATACCGCACCCTCTACAACGACAGCATCAAGCCGGATTGCTTGGACAGCATCCGCTACCTGCTCAGTAAGAATATCATCATAGGCGATGCGCTCAACTATCATCGGGTCGATAGGCCCGATGAGTGGATTGTCATCTCCGAATGGAGCCTGCTCGGTGGCGGCCTGATGAACCGCCGCGATTATGAGTTCAGCTACTTGGTGGCAAGCAGTCAGGGCGGTGACCTCTTCTCTGACGACCCCTGCCGTACCTTCCCACCCGTCCATTTTCTGAAACTTAATCCTCTCTCTTATGGCGAACAATGATTATAATCCCGATGTGCTGAACTGCATCGCCAACCTCAGCAACGACGAGGTGTTTACGCCTCCCACTTTGGCCAACCAAGTGCTCGACCTGCTTCCGCAGGAGCTGTTCTGCAACCCTACGACCACCTTCCTCGACCCCTTCTGTAAGTCGGGGGTCTTCCTGCGCGAGATAGTCAAGCGACTCGACCGTGGCTTGGCTTCGCAGATACCCGACCGTCAGCAACGCATCGACCACATCATGCACCATCAGGTGTTTGGCATGGCTCTGACGGAGCTGACCGCGCTATTGAGTCGCCGCACGCTCTATTGCAGCAAGTGGGCTGATCGTCAGCATAGTGTGAGCCGTTTCAACGATGAGCAGGGACACGTTTGGTACAAGCCCATCCGCCACACTTGGGTCAATGGCAAGTGTAAATACTGTGGTGCCAGCAAGGAGGTATATGACCGAGGCACTGCTGCAGAACAATATGCTTATCAATTTATACATACTGATAACCCCAAAAAGTTATTTCCAAACGATATGAAATTTGATGTGATTATAGGGAATCCGCCGTACCAAATGAATGATGGTGGCGGTAATGGTGCAAGTGCAATTCCCATATATCATTTATTTGTAGGACAAGCAAAGAAGTTAAAGCCAAGATATCTCTCAATGATTATTCCTGCCAGATGGTATAGCGGTGGTAGAGGACTAGATGAATTTAGGAAGGAAATGCTCAATGATAAACACATAATTCATATTACAGACTATCCTGATTCAAGAGATTGTTTTTCTAATGTTGATATTGCAGGCGGTATTTGTTATTTTCTTTGGGATAGAGATTACGAGGGAGTATGTAGTTTTCGTTCAATTAAAGGAGGGACAGTACGTATATCAGAACGGAATCTAAATGAATATGATACATTTATTCGAGATTATGAGGCAGTGGAAATAATTAAAAAAGTTCAGGCTCATAAAGAAATTTTCTTGAATAGCATAGTGTTTAGTCGTAATCCTTATGGATATTCAAGTACAGCACATGTCTATGAAG
>CAMGAL010000057.1 GCA_946007445.1 uncultured Mediterranea sp. | reverse complement strand
GGTCATAGCTCGGTCCATGGGGCGTCGATTAATTCGAAAAATGATAGACAGATGGGTGGAGAGAAGAAAGGAGATTGACGAAATGTAGACAGAGTGTTGGCATAGTCAAGAGCTAGGGAGAGCTTACTGGGATTGGAGGAAAGGCTACATGGGGCAGATGGCATGAACGCTCTCCAGGAACTGCAGGAAGTTGGCCGACATGTCGCAGCGGGAGGCCTTGATGTAGCGCTGGAAGGCCTGTATGGAGCGGTGGCCGGAGAGGGTCATGATGTAGTTGGTGGAGTAGCCTCGTCTGTAGAGATTGGTGATGCAGCTGCGCCGGGCCGTGTGGAAACTGACCAGCTTGTACTTGGGCTCGGTAAGGATCTGCGTCTTGCCTCCTCGGCACTCCTTGCGGGTGACGGGAGTGTCGATGTGACAGCGTTTGGCCAGCTGCTTGATGATGACATTGGCCGCGCTGATGTGGATCTTCGGAAAGCCTACGGAGCGGTAGTGCGCTATCAGCGGGGCTATCTCCTTGAGGATTGGAATGCTGACCAGGTCCTTGGTCTTCTGCTGGTAGAGCTGGATGACCTGGTCCTCGAAGGTGGCCCGATTGAGCTGCATCAGGTCGCTGATTCTCAGCGCGGTGTAGCAGCCTATGCAGAAGAGGTCGCGCACCTGGCGCTCGGTCTTGTTATGTACCGGCAGTTCGGACAATCGCTTGATCTCCTCCTCGTCGAGGTAGATCTGCTCGCTGATGTCGGCGGGCAGTGAGGTCGGCACTTTTCGAAAATAGTCGTTGGTTGTCAGGTCGTTGTCGTAGGCCCGGCCAAGCAGGTTCTTGATGACCTTGATGGTGTTGACAATGGTGGTCTGGGTGTAATGGCGGGAGGTTTTGCCTTTCTGGTAGGTGTAGTTGCAGAGGAAATCGGAGAACTGCTCGAAGAATCGTTTGTTGAAATCGCAGAACGAGCGGATGGTCAGCTTCCGTTCCTGCACGAAGTGGCTAAGCCGCTCCACGGCCATGAGGTAGGTGGTGCAGGTACTTTCTATCCCTTTCCGCCCTTTCCGATTAAGATTGTTGACATAGTCGGATGCCATCATTCTCATATATTCCAACGGATTGGTCTGTTCGTGGAGAAGCGTGCAGTTATCGTCTACCAGTTGTCGCAATTCGTTGGCCGTCAGGTATTCACCCCGATCGGCCAGGGAGGCATCCGCTTCGACGATGCGGTCTATCAGTCGGTCAATCTGCTCGTTGAGGCATTTGAGCCGCTGGCGGTCGCGCAGGTTGATGCGCCCCTGCAGGTTGCAGCGGTAGCGCTCGCGATCCCAATATCGGGGTTCCACCCTCATGCGGGTATAGACGCGTAGCCGTTGGCCGTTGACGGTCAAGACCAGCATGATTTGTGTCAGTTTGTCAGGCTCTTTTTGCTGCTTTAGGTTCAGGTGAATGTGGTGTGTATTCATCTTTTTCGTCAGGTTTATGGTTTTCGCTCTGTTATTTGGGCTGCAAAAATAACGAGCATTTTTGTTTCTGCCCCCGATTTGCACTATCTTTAAATAAGATAGGCGGCATCTCGGCAGAACAAATTAAGCAAGCTTATTTGCTCCTACCCTCGATTTGCACTATCTTTGTCCCCCGAATTATCAATAAAGCGTATGACACTCGAACCCAGACACAAGCAATTCTTCTCGCTGCTGCGCTCCGGCCTGTGGGGCACGGAAGCCGACACCTCGCTGTTTGACTCCACGACCGACTGGATGTCACTATTTCAGATTGCCAAAAGCCAATCGACCCTGGCGCTGGTGTATGACGGCATCCTGACGCTGCCGCGCGAACTGCGTCCCGAACGACGCCTCTTCCTGCAGTGGAGCAACATCGTGGCACAGATTGAGGAGGAGAACGACCACCTCAACGACCGCCTGCATGAGGTGTTCGACCTATTCCAACAACAGGGACTGACACCCATCCTCCTGAAAGGGCAGGGCGTGGCGCAGTGCTACCGTCACCCGGAGCACCGGCAATGTGGTGATATTGATGTGTTTATCGGGAAGAAGGATTATGAGAAGGCGAATGCCTTGCTGCGTGTGGAGGCCACAGGAGAACATAACGAAAACATGAAACATACGGGGTTCGTGTGGCGCGGTGTGGAGGTGGAGGTGCATCGGCAGATGGCTCATCTCAGCACCCCGTGGCGGAACGCCTTTTTCCAGCGAACCCTCTCCGGCTGGTTCCCCGAGGGTAGCAGCCAGGTGCTCATCAAGGAGCGCCCCGTGGCGGTCAATCCGCTGGAGTTTGACGTGCTCTATGTCTTCATTCATTCCCTCTGCCACTGCCTGAATGAAGGCATCGGGCTGCGCCAGATATGCGATTGGGCCAATATGCTCTACTTTCACCGCAAGAATCTGAATCCTGACGAATTGCTCCACCTGCTGAAGGGCACGGGCCTGCTCAGGGCGGCACGCACCTTTGGCGCCGTGGCCACCGATGTGCTGGGACTGCCTGCCGACTGCCTGCCGTTTGCCTTGCAGGAGAGGGACCACCGCAAGGCGGCGTGGCTGCTGGAGGACATCCTCGAGGGTGGCAACTTCGGCCATCACGATGCCAAGCGCGAACGTCGCCCCGAGGGGCACTGGGCCGGCAAGTGGTTCACCCTGCGCCGTGCCTTCGGCCGCTGCTGCAAGATGGGAAGCCTGTCCCCCTCCGAGGCGTGCTGGTACCCCGTCTCGCTCACGTGGCTCTCCATCCAGATGCAGTGGCACCTGCTGCTGCGCCGTTAGACGCCCAACCTGTTGAACAGCGGAATCAGGAACCGGCGCAACAGCCGCAGCCGGTACCACCAGCGTGCCTTGCGCAGCCAGCGCGGGTCGCGGCAATCCTGCTCGGTGCCGTCCGGATGGTAAATGGTGCGCAGCAGGCCGATAATCTCCTCGCGCCGCACCTCCTCGATGCGGGCAATGTTGCCGTCGCCCATCATCCGGCAGACGCCCTCCTCCGTATCACCTATGTATCTGTGTATCATATACGTACCCTGCCACTGATAGAACGGGCAGCAGAACCGGGGCAGCTCGTCCGCCGGGTCGTAAGGCTCCACCAGGATGAGGTCGCGACCGCCGTGGATGAAGGGGTACATGCTCCGTCCGTCCACATGCAGCTTCACCGACTGGCCACTGCGCAGCAGCTCGGCCGCCTCGGCAAAGAAGCTGTTGGGCACCACCAGCCGCCTCATGCGCCGAAGACCGTTTGGCAAGAGAGCCGCGCCGCATCGGCATCGGGCAGACAAGCCAGGTGAAACACAGGAGTGGTGGAGAGCACGTCGCTCAGCGTCTCGCTGATGGAGTCGTAGAGGCGGTCGTCGTAGGCAAAGTCGGGCGGACAAGAGGGGTGCAGCGCCGCATAGGCCTGCCGCACGTTGAGCCGCTCGATGCGGTTGTAGGGGGCCTGCGAGAGGCGCACGCACGCCGCCAGGGGGTAATCCTCGTCCTTGTAGCAGGGGGTCTTGCCGCTCCAGGGACTGCCGAACATGCGCGGCTGTCCGTCCACGATGCGCAGGATGGGGCTGTCGTCGTTGAGCAGCACCGCCCCCTCGATGTGTTCACGCCACAGGCGGGTGTGCGTACTCTTGCCTGTGCCGCTCTCGCCCAGAAAGATGACCGTCCGCCCCCGATACTGGATGACGCTGGTGTGGATGGCCACGGTGCGATAGGGCAGTGTGGCCAGTCCGTAGGCAATCCAGAGGGCGAAGCGCACCAGCCGGGGCATCAGGTTGCCGTGAAAGCGGAGAGTCGTCTCGCCATCTTTCCGCCACAACTGCAGGGGTTCGCCTTCGGGCGGAGTCATCGTGAAGAGGTAGCCCTCGGCGTATCGTCCGAAGCAGTCCACGATGCCATCCACTCCGCTTTCATACTGTATCTCCGTGCGTTGCGGAGCCTCTTCCTCGGTGTAGCAGAAGGTGGCTACCGGCTCTCCCTCCTCTCTGGCCTCAAAGGGCTTGAATCCCTCCAGGCTGCTCACCACCTGCCTCCAGGCCTCGTTTCCCTCTATGCGTATGCGGTGTCCCGCAATGATGTAATCTGTCATAACTATTCGACAAATAATTAAAAACTAACAATCAAGAATCAGCTTGTTGTGTTCACAATCTCGCTGTGCCTTCCGTGGGTGTTCCCTACCACCTCCCCCTTCGGGTACTCCTCCTCCCCGGAGGAGGAGAGCTCTTTCCTCCCAACTCCTCTCCTTCTGGGAGGTCGTTCTCCCCCGATAACGGGAGAGTCGGAGAGGAGAAGGAGAATTCTTTGCTTCTCAACTCCCCTCCTCCTGGGAGGAGGGGTGTCACGGAGTGACGGGGTGGTAGAGAACACCCACAAGAGCCATTCGCCTTTATTCTCCCTCCATTCTTCCTGTCTCTCCTCCTGGGAAGTTGCTCTCTCCCAATAACGAGAAAACCGGAGTGACGGGGTGGTAGAGAACACCCACAAGGAACGTAGTCACCTCAATTCCCCCTCATGCTCCTCAGCAAACTGCAAGATACCGTTCAGTATCGTCTCAGGTTGCTCAAACACCACTCGATTCTCGTAACGGAGGATAGTAATTCCCTTCTTCCGCTGCAGAAAGGCCGTACGCTCCTCATCCTTATACCCTTGTCCCTCATGCGACTGGCCGTCGAGATCGATGCCCAGTCGCAGATGCGGACATTAGAAGTCCAGGATGTACGCCCCCACCGAGTGCTGCCTGCGAAACTTCAACTCGCGCAATTGGCCGCCCTTCAGCATACGCCACAAGGTAGCCTCTGCCGGCGTCAACTCCCGTCGAAGCGTCCTCCGCAGGTTGGCCTGTTCCTGCAGGTTCATTACCCGCTGCACCCACCACCTCCTTTCAGCTGCACCACCCGGTTGCAAAATCTCAAAGAACTATCTCGATGTGCGATAATAATCATCGTCAGCTCCTTATGTCGTTCCGACAGCTGTTCCAGCGCCAGATTGATTTCCCGTTCCGTCTCGTTGTCGAGGGCCGAAGTCGCCTCGTCGAAGAAGAGCACCTCCGCTTCCTTGTAGAGCGCCCGCGCAATGCCGATGCGCTGCTTCTGCCCTCCGCTCAGGCGGCTGCCGTATTCGCCTAAAGGCGTGTCGATGCCCTGCGGCAGGACCTCGGCCCATTCGCGCAGCTGCACCTGCTCCAGCACGCGGCGGATGCGTTGCGGCTCCACCTCCCTGCCCAAGGCAATGTTCTCGGCCAGAGAGCCTTGGATGATGAATATCTCCTGCGGCACATACCCCACCAGCCGGTGCCAGCTGCGTCGGTTGGCCGGTGTCAGCCTCCGTCCGCCGATGCAGATTTCCCCCTCCGTGGGAGGCAGGAATCCCAACAGCAGGTTGAACAGCGTCGATTTGCCCGACCCGCTGGGCCCCTGCAGACCGATGCGCTCGCCCCGCTTCACCTGGAAGTCCAGCCCTCGGAGCAGTACCCCGCCGTCGGGGAAGGCGAAGCTCAATCCCTTCACCTCCAGTCCGTTGCCGAAGTCCTGGATCTCCTCCGCCGGAGTCGGTTCCGCCTCGGCAGGCTCTTCGCGGATGCCCTCGGCCACCACGTCGATGCTGTATGACGCATTCTGCAGCGTGCTCCAGCTGTTCAGCAAGCCGCGCACGGCCGGTATCATGCGGTAGGCCGCGATGGCAAACACACCGCTCACCACCCCCAGGTCGCCGCCACCCACACCCATCAGCAGAGCCAGACCCACCACGATGGAGGCCTCGCTGAGGAACATCGGGAAGAGCTGCATCGTCTCCATCCGCAGGCGGCTGCGGTTGATCACCTCCAGCCCCGCGTCGAACGAACGCAGCGAGTCGCCGAAGGCACCGCTGATCTCCAGCTCCACATACCCCCGTAGCGCCTCCACCACCGTGCGGCTCTGGCGGCGGCGAGCCTCCAGCTCCTCGGCTCCGTAGCGGCGCAGCCTACCCCTCACCAGGCCCACATAGACCATCACGATGGGCACGAAGCCCAGGCAGAGCAGCAGCCCCGCCACCGGTTCCCACACCACCAGCGCCACCACCATCATCAGCAGCAGGATGGCGTCGCTCCCCATCCTCAGCAGGGGAGACAACACGCTGAGGCTGAACACGTAGCACACATAGTTCACCTCATGCCCCAGCTGCACGCTGCTCTTCCCCTTGAGGAACAGCAGTCCGCGCCGATAGTAGTTGCAGAACATCTGCCGGCTGAAGCGTCGGTACAGCGCCAGCAGGAATCCGCTCTGAAAGCGTGCCAGCCGGATGACCACCGCATTCTTCACCAGCACGAACGCCAGCACCGCTCCGCAGAGCAGCAGCCCGCGCCTCACGTCCGGCTCGCGGCCCATCACCATCACCAGCACAGGAATCAGCGCCGCCACCCCCGCAAAGTCCAGCAGCGAGCGGAGCAGCACCGTCAGTGCCACCCACGCCCCCCTGCGCCGTTCGCTTCGGGGCAACAAGCCGTAGATTTCCTTCCACATCATTGCGCTTCCATTCCGATTACGCTGCAAAAATAGCAATTTTATTTCGTATCTCTTGCATCCTCCCGCCGAAACACCTATATTTGTGACCGATAAATCATGTAAGTGAAAATGACACAAACGGATGACTTGACAGACAAATTGTCCCAAACTCTCTTTTGGGATGTTGACCGACGGCAGATCGACTTCGATAAGCAGGCCGCCTTCTTCATCCAGCGCGTACTCGAATACGGAGAGTTCAACGACTGGAAAGCCATCGTCTCCTACTACGGTCTGCCACGTATCGTCGAAGAATGCAAGCAGTTACGTACGCTCGACCCCGTCTGTCTGTCATTCATTTGCTGCATTAGCCACACGTGTCCGGAGGAGTATAGATGTTATCATACAGCACAATCGAACCCCACACCATGGAACTCTTGAAGCGGTTGTCCGCTCTTCCCGTCCTAAGCGGGATGCGGTTGGTTGGCGGTACTTCTTTGTAGACTACAGCAAATACCCTTGGCTCACAGAATGCCACGAGGTTGACGGACTTCATCTGGCTACTCCTCAAGACATCGCAGCAATGAAAATCAACGCCATAGAAGGTCGGGGCTCTCGCAAGGACTTTGTCGACATCTATTTTCTGCTTCAGCACTACACGTTGCAGCAGGTTCTTGACTTTTATCGTCAGAAATACCCAGAGTATAGTCAACTTCGGGCCCTGATGAGCCTGGCATACTTCCACGACGCGGAACAGCAACCTCTGGCCTACATGATTGCTCCCTTCACTTGGGGGGAAATCAAGGACTGCATTCTGCGGCATATAAGCAACTACAATCGCCAGCAGACGGTTTGATTCCCCTTTCCCACCTCCCTCCCGAGGAAAAAACATTTTCCTCCCGACTTTCCCTTACCATCCTCCTACCATCGCCCTACCATCGCCCTATCTTCTCCGCACCAACTCCGCTTATATAGAATAGGGAAGGAGGAGGACGAATCCCCTGGGCTGCCAAAGACTCAGTCGCCAATGCAAGCACCCACCTTATTATAATATTAAAGGCTCACGTACGCCCAGGCGCATCCGAAGCCTGCCAGCAGGCCTTCAAACTACAAAACTTACATCCAAAAACACTAAAAAACTCCTTCAAATCCCCCTGAAAGCCCCTCAAAAGCACTTTTTTTCAACCAAAACACAAAAAAACCTTTTGAAATGTTTGTCAGTAAGAATAGAATGTGTACCTTTGGCGTTTGAAAGCACACCCCTATTTGAGAATGCGTGTGCAGAGTAATAAACTTAATATGTATGTGTATGGTAGAAACAAAGAGATTTTTTAAATGTAAAAGAGGTCGAGATCATCCTCTTTAAACGCAAAAATGGCATCAAATGGCCAAAAACAAAGAAAAAACTATAAATAATCCGAAGATTCTTTGTATTCGGGAAATTTATGCCTATTTTTGTGCACTCTAAACAGAAATTCTATATTATTAACTAACTAAAATGTATATGAGTATGAAAATGGAAATGAAGTATGTGGCTCCGGAGGTGGAAATCGTGGAGACACTCGTCGAGGTGGGCTTCGCCGGAAGTGGTGCTGAGGCCGGCGGAATCGGCGAACAAGAAGGCGGAAACATCTAATACCTACATTGAATTATCAAATAACTAATTAATTAATTGAGTTTATAATGAGAACAAAATCAATTTTAACTGCTTTGTGCTTGCCTTTGGCTTTTACGGCGTGCACAAATGACGAGTTCCTGAGCGAAGACGCGTCGCTGGATGCTCGCGGCAAAATCGATGTGGTGCTGGCCGCAGCGAAACCTGAAGTGGGCGCTGAAACCAGAATGGGCATCAACAGCGAGAATAAATTTACATGGGAGAAGGACACCGATATGCTGGGTGCAGCCATGGTAGATGGTACTGGTGCTGTAGGCGATAACGTATACGTCAACTATCCTTTCGTGGCTGACCAAAGCGGTACGACCTCTACCTTCAGCAGCAAGAGCTCCATTACACAAGGTGAGTACGTGTTCTATTACTCCTATAAGGATGTACTGGATAGAAAGGGATTGCCTCTGGGTGCACCCAAGCAGGTGTATGATGCCAACAGCACAAAAAGTGCACTGGAACAAGCCGCTAATTATATGACGATGGTTTCACCCGTCATCAACTTGGCCAAGGGAGTAACCTATGAAAAGGCACAAACGTACAACCTCGGTCTGAAATTTGTCAACTTGTATACGCCCGTGCGCGTGGATATTGCTTCCAGCAATATTCCGGAAGGAGTGGCTCCCAAAGTGACAAAAGTGACTTTTAACAAGACGACTGACAATACCTACGACACTCCTGTATGGTATTTGGACGCAGCCGCAAAGTTTACAGTAGGTTGGGGAACCGCTGTTAGCCTGAATAATGACGGTAGCATCAAAAGTAGTGAATTGGAGGCTCAATTACAAGCTTTGGAAACAAGTGTGATGGCAGGAAACATTTACAGCAACAAAAAAGCGGATGGAGCTACTGATGCTACGAAAGGCGCTTTCGCCTTGGATGTAGAAGGCGACGTAATCCTGCAGGAAGGAACAACTACTTCGCTGTGGATTATGGTTCCAAAGGGTTCAATTCAGCATTTCCAGCTAGAAGTACACACCACGGAAGGTGTCTATACAAGAAACGTTTCTTTGGACAACGCCATAGATTTCAAAGACAATGTGGTAGGTGTTGATGCCAAACTGAACTTTGCTACGGACGGCAGCGGTAACGTGATTCTGCCCAACAAATTCTTGATTGGAAGCACTGAAGAATGGGATGCAGCCGTGAAGTTTATGACAGACCACGCCGTAGGCTACCTGAACAAGAATGCAGCATTCGAGCTGACAGACGATGTAACGGTAACCAGGTTGCCTATCTTCAGCTTGGTTATTAGGAAGGAAGCTAATGTGGATGACAATCCGGTATTGACACTGGGTAGCAACTTCACATTTACTTCGGATAACAAGGATCAGTTCACATTCACTGACGTGGATTTGGCTGTGGGTGAAGGTGCGACGCTGACCGTCAATGCGGCTCCTACTAACATTCTAACTGATATCACCAACTTGGGTACCCTGAACGTCAATGCCAATATGACGAACGCTATCATCAACTGGGGTGAAATGAACGTCAATGCTAACGCTACGCTGAGCGGTGGTCTGACCAACGGACGGGAGTATGATGACA
>CAMGAL010000056.1 GCA_946007445.1 uncultured Mediterranea sp. | reverse complement strand
GTGCTGTGCGACTTCATGTAGAGTTCGCCGGGGAAGTAGCTGGTAGAGTCGGGGGTGAAGAGTGCCAGCGGAGCGTTGCTGAAGGTCACGGCCGTAGCGGTGCGTGCCATCCACTGCCTGCGGAACATGTCGAGGCTGAAGGGGCCGCAGAATCCGTTGACCCACTGCTCGCGTTCGGGCAGTGTGAAGCCCATCCACGAGCCGGCATCGGTGAACCAACCGCCGCAGCGATGCAGCGTGTCGGGGGTATAGGCGATGTCCAGGATGTTGTCGAAGCGGTAGCGCAACTCCTCGGCCTCTTGCCGCGAGGGGGAGCAGGAGGCCAGCATCCAGCCTATCAGAAAGAGATAGATGTATTTGGTTTTCATTTTTTAGTTTTTTGTTTCGTAGTGAAAGGAGTTTTTTATAGGAGTTATAGGAGTGAAAGGAGTGATCGGCCCTGTCGGGCCTAGGAGTTAAAGCCAATACAACATCTATCGGCTTAGCCCGCCTTGTCGGGCGATAACTCCTAACGAGCAAAGCGAAGTGATAACTCCTTTAACTCCTTCTCTCCTTCAAAAATTACTGAATCAGTTCCACAAAGAAGCTATAGCTCCACTCGTGCGGAGTGATGGTATATTCGGGATGCACCTGTGCGCCCCACGTATTGTCACCACCCACACCCATCTGCCGATGGTCGATGTTGAGCCATACCAGGTCTTTCTTCTCGATGCTGCCACCGTGACGGCGCTCCACCTGCGAGGGACGGTAGTCGATGTCCTCCTGCGGGAAGTTCCAGGCACTGACGCTCAGCGGCTGACAGCCGGTGACGCGGATGCCCCGTGCCTGTCCGTCCTTCAGGGTGAACCAGCGCACGTCGGTGTGGTTGGCCGTCTCCTGGGCACGCACATAGGGGTGGTACTGCTCCCATACGGTGGCCTGGTAGCGGCCGATGAGGGTACCTGTGTGGCGGTCGGCATAGTTCTCCTCCGGTCCGCGACCCATCCATTCCATGCGGTCATAGCTGCCTTTCAGCACCAGGCGCATACCGAGGCGGGGCATCTCGGGCAGGGCCTTCCGGCCGGGGATGAAGTGCATCGTCACCTGCATGGCGCCGCTGGCACCAATCAGGTAGCTGACGGTGAGGTCGCTCTCCTGCTCCTCCAGGCGGTAGGTGGCTCTGACGGCTACCTTGCCATCGGCCTGCTTGCCGGCCTTCAGGGAGGTGAGGCGGGCCTGTTCGCCGGCATGGCGCCAGGTGGCGCAGCGCACCAGGTGGTCGTTGGGGACGTCGTTGTCGGTCAGGGGACGCCAGAAGTTGGGGCGCAGTCCCTCGAGCAAGAGATTCTCGCCCTGCAGGGAGAGTTCGGTCAGCTCACCGCTTTGGCGCGAGAAGACGATGTGGCGGTCGCCGGCTGTCACCTCGATGGCCTGGGGTGTCTCGTTCAAGGTTACGCCTGCCTGCTCTGTCCAGCCGGCAGGTTGGGCCGGCTGGCCGGCAGCCAGCAGATACTGGTCGGTGGCCACCTCAAAGCCCGCGGGAATCATCGGGGCCTCCTGCTGGGTGACGGTGCGCAGCGGCAGGAAGTACTCGCGACCGTCGGCAGGCAGAGCTTTCAGAGGCAGCTCTATCACCGCCTGGGCGCGCGGAGCTACGGTGGGGAACTCCAGGGTGCCCTGCTGCACGGCCTTGCCCTCGCACTCCACAGCCCAGTGGAGGCGGTAGCCCTCCAGACCGATGAAGTCGTGGCGGTTGGTCACTTGCAGACGGTTGGTGGTGAAGGGCATTGGCTCTATCTTGATGTACTGCATCACCTTCTTCACCTCCTTGATGTGGGGGTGGAGCGAGCGGTCGGCAGCCACCAGGCCGTTGGCGCAGAAGTTGCTGTCGTTCACGATGCCTACAAAGCCCATGTCGCCGCCGAAGGCCCAGATGTCCTTCTGCTTCTCGTCCTTGATGGCAAAGGTCTGGTCCACCCAGTCCCAGATGAAGCCACCCTGCAGCTGGTCGTACTTATAGATGAGGTCCCAGTAGTCCTGCAGGTTGCCCACGCTGTTGCCCATGGCGTGTGCATACTCGCACAGAATCATGGGGCGGGCATCGCGCTGGTTGATGTGTCGGCGCAGGGCCCAGATGCGGGCATACATGGGGCAGTAGATGTCGCTCTTGGCGTTGTAGCCGCCTCCCTCATACTGCACGGGGCGTGAGGCATCTATCTGGTGCGTCAGGTCGTAGAGTGTCTCGAAGTGCTTGCCGTAGCCGCTCTCGTTGCCCATGCTCCAGGTCACGATGGCCGTGAAGTTGCGGTCGCGGGCTATCATGCGCGTCATGCGCTCCTTGAAGGGGTGCTCCCAGTCGGGGTAGTTGGCCAGGGTGTGGTCCTTGTGGTCGCTCATGCCGTGGCTCTCGATGTTGGCTTCGTCCACGAGGTAGAGCCCGTACTCGGTGCAAAGGTCATACCAGGCGGCGTTGTTGGGGTAGTGGCAGTTGCGCACGCCGTTGAGGTTGTGCTGCTTCATCAGCCGGATGTCCTCCAGCATGGAGGCCACGCTGATGGTGCGGCCCTTGTGGGCATCGTGTTCGTGGCGGTTCACACCACGGAACAGCACGGCCTGTCCGTTGATGAGTTGCATACCGTTCTTCATCTCCACCGTGCGGAAGCCGAAGCGGTGGGCGAAGGCCTCTGTCTCACGGCCTTGCGCGTCGGTCAGGCTCACCAGCAGGGTGTAGGTGTGGGGTGTTTCGGCGTTCCAGGGGCGTACGGCACCCATCGCCTCCTTCATCTGGAAGAGGGTGTCGGCGGCGGCCTTCGGCGAGAAGGTGCGTGTGCAGAGGGCTTTGTCGCCATCCATCACCTTCACCGTCAGCTGCTGTCCGGCTTGCGGAGCCTGTAGCTTCAGATCCAATGCCAACTCTCCGTCGCGATAGCCGTTCACCAGGTCGGCCTGCAGATGGAAATCCTTCACGCGGCTCTGGGGGCGTGCCGTCAGATAAACGCTGCGCTCTATGCCGCTGTACTTCCAGTAGTCCTGACCCTCCAGGTAGGAGCCGTCGCTATAGCGGAACACCTTCACGGCCAAGCGGTTCTTGCCGTTCTTCAGCAACTTGGAGATGTGGAAGTGGGAGGGCAGGCGGCTGTCTTCGGCATAGCCGGCCAGCTGGCCGTTCACCCACACATAGTAGGCGCTCTCCACGCCCTCGAAGTCGAGGAAGATGTCCATGCCCCGCCACTCGGCAGGCACGGTGAACTCGCGCACGTAGCAGCCCACGGGGTTGTAGTCTTGCGGCACAAAGGGCGGATTGGGCGGGAAGGGGTATCTCGTATCGGTGTAGATAGGCGCATCGAATCCTTGCAGCTCCCAGCTGCCGGGCACCTCGATGCGGCTCCAGCCACGGGTGGAGGCACCGGGCTTCTCGAAGCCCTTGGGAGCCTCTTGGGGATTCTTGGAGAAGCGGAACAGCCACGTGCCGTCCAGCGAGCGGCGGCGCTCGGCCGTAGGATTGACCTCATAACGGCGGTCGGCAGGCAATCGGTACTGCGACAGAGCCGCCTCGCTGCTCACGTAGGGCAGGAAATGGGCACTCATCGGTTCGCGGCCGATGCTGTTGACCTGAGGGTCTTGCCAAGGCTCGTTCTGCCCCCAGGCGGAGGTAGCGAGCAAGGCAGAGAGTAAGAGGATATTTCTCATGGTGAGTTTTTAAGTTTTTTTGAGTTGATGAGTAGTAGGAACCAGCTATAAAGAGCACCAAAGTGTCACCAGGAAGGGCACGCTGAAGTCGGTGACGAAGCCGTGGAAGATAGAGACCACCACCAGGTCTTGTCCCGAGGTGCGGGCAATGACCGGCAGCGTGGTGTCCATCGTCGTGGCACCGCCTGCCGAGATGGGGGCCAACCGCCCAAACCAACGCACCAGCAGGGGAGCAGCCAGCAGGGTGAGTATCTCTCTGCAGATGTTGGCCAGCAGGGCGATGGTGCCTAACTCCGCCCCTCGGTACTCCGTGATGAAGATGCTGGAGAGGGAGTAGTAGCCAAAGCCGGAGCCTACGGCCAGGCAGTCGGTCAGCGAGCGGTGGCTGAGCAGCAGACTGAGCAGGGCGCATCCCACCAGCGTGCCCACGATGGTGCAGAGCGGCAAGAGCACCAGGCGCGGATTGAGCGCGCGGAAGTTCTTGATGGTCTGCGGGTCGCTGCCGATACTGGCTCCCACCGAGGTCATCAGAGCGGCCAGGGCGTAGAAGCTGATGTCGGTCTGTGCCACGTCGAAGGGCATCCAGCCTATCAAGGCCACTGCCACACCCAGCACGAAGAAGCCTACAATGACGAGGCTCCCCTTCAGAGCCTGGAGGGTGGCCCTGCGGCCTGCACCGGCATCGTCGGTCGTAGCCGTCTGCCCTTTGGCGTTGCCTCGCGAGCGGAGTGTCCAGCTCCAGAGAGCCTTGGCAGCCAGTACACTGCCCAGCGTGCCGGCCAAGGGCAGCAGCCGGGCTTCCGGCCCGATGGTGTGCAGTCCGCTGATGATGCGCTCGTTGCCTCCCACCTCCAGCCCGAGGATGAAGAGCAGCAACCATATCAAGCCGGTGATGAGTCGCTGCAGCCAACTTAAGGTTTGCTTTCTGCACAGATAGCCCACGGCCATGCCGACGAGCATCAAAGAGATAATGGTGAACAAGTTTTTAAGTTTTTAAGTTTTTTGTTCTTAAGTTGCAAGGGTGAACACAGAGGCACAAAGATACAGAATTTCAATGATAAATTATCAATTATCAATGATCAATTGTGTCTCTGTGTTCTACGATTTATCAGTTAGCCTCGTCGTTCAACGCGCTGTTGGCATTGACCTCCCACAGCGGAATGGGGTAGAAGTCGTGCGTGCCCTTCACGTAGCCACGGCCACTGAGAGCCTCGCTCAGCTTGCCCCAACGGCGCAGGTCGTACCAGCGGTAGCCCTCCAGCGGGAACTCCAGGATGCGCTCGTGCTCAATCTGGGCCTGTACTTCGGCTTGGGTGGTGCCGGTCATGTCAGGCATGTTGCCATGCACGCGGCGTACCTCGTTGATGAGGGGGATGGCCTGGTCGGGATGTCCCTGCTTGTTGAGCACCTCGGCCTTCATCAGCAGCACGTTGGCATAGCGCATGAGGGGGATGTTGATGGTGGAGCGCTCCCACAGTTCGTCCTCGTCTTCGGGCACGAAGCGACGGAAGCTGGCTGCGCCCTCTTCCGAGTTGCCGAAGAGGTCGTTGTAGGTGTGGTTGCCATAGATCAGTTCACCGTTGGGGTCGCCGTTGAAGTAGGGGTCGTCGAACACGATGGTGTTGTAGAGACGCTGGTCGTAGAGGCCGTCGCTCTCCTTGCGGCCCTCCTTCTTGAACTCCTCGATGAGCTTCTTGTTGGGCAGGATTTCGTCCCAGCCGCCCATTTCGGTGCTGGCGATGAAGAACTGCATCCAGTTGTAGTAGCGGGCACCGTTGGTGGTGTTGTTGGAGAACTGCAGTTCGAAGATGCTCTCCGAGCAGTTCTTGTTGTGGCCGTTGAACATATTCAGCAGCTGCTTGCCACCCACCAGGCTGTAGCCTTGCACAGCGTTGAGGGCCGTGAGGGCGGCACTGAGGTACTCACTCTCCTTGGCCGGCTCTTCGTAGGCGCGGGTCAGGTAGGCAAAGCCCAAGTAGGCGTTGGCGGCACCCTTGGTGGCACGGCCAGCTTCGGTGCCGGGGCGTGTGGCGGGCAGTTCGGTGGCCTGCTTCAGCTCGTCAATCACTAGGTCCCAGCAGTCGGTGCGGGGCGAGAGGGGCTTGTTGAGGTCGGCGGCGTTGCTCAGGTACTGGTCGCGCAGGATGATGCGTTCCCAGTTCAGCACCAGCATCAGGTGGTAGTAGCCGCGCAGGAAGTGGGCTTCGGCCATAATCTCCTTGCGCTTGGCCTCGGTGATCTTGTCGTCGGCAATCTTCGGGGTGTACTCCAGCACCTGGTTGGCGAAGTTGATGCCGCGATAGAGGTCCTGATAGTAGTAGGAGAACTGCGTGTTACCGTTGGTGTAGGTGAACTTGTAGAGGTCGGTCCACGTCTGGTAGTTGGTAGCGTCTGTACCTAGGTCGTAGAGGTCGGCGCGGAACTCCTCGGTGGGGAAGCGTACCTCGCTGCAGGCGTAGCTGTCGCCATGATAGAGCTGGGCGTAGGCCGAAGCCAAGGTGGCTTCTGCATCCTCCTGGTTGCGCCAAAAGTTGCCGGTAGTCAATTGGTCGGGCGAGGAGACTGTCAGGAAGTCGTCGCACGAGGTGAAGGTGGCTGCCAATGCAAAGCAAGCCATATAGATCAGTTTCTTCATATCTGTTGAGTTTATGGGTTGTTATGTTTTAGGGTTTAGAACGTCAGCTGCAATCCCACCGTGTAACTGCGGGTGAAGGGATAGATGTAGTTGTCGATACCGGTGTTCAGCGGGCTGCTGGTAGAGAACTCGGGGTCGATGCCGCTATATCCGCTGATGGTGAAGAGGTTGTCTCCACTCACATAGACGCGCAGGTTCTCCAGGTAGAGCTTCTTGAGCAGGCTCTTGGGCAGGGTGTAGCCAATCTGCGCCTGACGCATACGTACGAAGTCGCCGTTCTCCAGGAAGCGTTCGCTCTCGCGGGCGTTGCCGTTGGGGTCGTTGTAGACGGCACGCGGAATGTCGGTGTGGGTGTTGGTCGGTGTCCAGGCGTTGGCCACGCTGCTCATGAAGTGAGTCGGCGTGATCATGGACTCGTAGAAGTAGCGGTTGCCGTTGTAGAGCTTGTGGCCGAAGGCACCACCCAGGCTGAAGCTCAGGTCGAAGCCCTTGTAGGAGGCCGAGAAGTTGAGGTTGGCCTCTACCTTGGGAATACCGGTGCCGCAATACTCCTTGTCGTCTTCGTTGATGGTGCCGTCGCCATTGACGTCGAGGAACTTGATGTCACCGGCCTTGGCGTTGGGCTGCAGGCGATTGCCCTCCTTGTTCACATAGGCAGCGGCCTCGGCGTCGCTCTGGAAGATGCCGCCCGTGCGGTAGAGGTAGAAGCCGCTGATGGGTTGGCCCTCCTTGGCGTAGGCAGGTACGTGGTCGGTGCCATAGACCAGACCGGTGGCAGGCAGGGCTTGACCCTTGTCGGCCAGGTTCACCACCTTGTTCTTCGTGGTGGAGAAGTTGAAGCCTACATTGTATTCGAAGTCCTTGATCTTGTCGCTCCAGTTGGCCTCGAACTCGATACCCTGGTTGCGAATCTTACCTACGTTGAGGATGGGGTTCTCATAACCGGCCGAGGGAGAGAGGCGCTTGGTGATGAGCAGGTCTTCGGTCTGGTTGATGTAGTAGTTGATGCTACCGGTCAGCTTGTTGTTGAACATGCCGTAGTCGAAACCGATGTTCTTCGTGTCGGTGGTCTCCCATTTCAGACCGCGGTTTTCCATCGTCCATGAGCCGCTGCCCGGCCAGGCGTTGCCACCCTGCTGGTAGCCGCCTTCCCAGCGGTTGCTGGTGCTGATAAGGGCCTGGAAGTCGTAGTAGCCCAGGGCGTTCTCGTTACCCAGGCGACCCCAGCTGACGCGGAACTTCAGGTTGTTCACAAAGCTGTCTTTCGGGAAGAAGCCTTCTTCGCTCAGACGCCAACCCAAGGCTACCGAGGGGAAGGTACCCCAGCGGTTATCGCTACCGAACTTGGAGGAGCCGTCGCGGCGGATGGTGGCCTGCAACAGATAGCGGCTGTCGAAGCTATAGTTCACGCGGCCGAAGAAGGAGGCGCGGTTGTACTTGTAGCGCGTACCGTCGCCGCTGAAGGTGCCGCCGATACCGGCGTTCACGGTGTCGAACGAGGGGTCGAGGAAGCCGGCGGCCTCGTCGCGGTTGGCCAGGTTGCCGTTTTCATCGACATAGTACTTGGTGGTCTTGCCCGTCACGCCTACGCCGTTGTCGGTATAGCGGGTGGTGGTGAAGCTGGCACCGGCCATGGCCGTCACGTTATGCTTGCCAAACTCCTTGGTGAAGGTCAGCACGTTCTCCTGCACCTGCTCCTCCCAGTAGTAGGTACCCTCGTAGTGGTAGGGGTAGAGGATGGGATTCTGCGCGTTGCTGGTGTAGTCGGGGTAGTGCTGCGTGTAGCGATAGTGGGTGCCGCGGTAGGCGTAGCTGGTCTTGAAGTTGAGCCAGGGAGCCAGTTTCACGCCCAGGGCGATGTTGGCGTTGGTGTAGAACTTCTTCGTGTTGGCTTTCTTATAGTGATGGTCGGCCATGACGTTGTTGTTGGCAGGCAGTTGCTGGCTCTGGGTCAGGGCGAAGCCATACTTCTCGTTCTCGTCGTACACGGGCAGCAGGGGCGAGGTGCCGTACATTTCGCGCAGGGCATACTGGGGCTGCTGGCTCTTGGTGTAGCGCAGGCTCAGGTTGGCGTCGAAGTCGAAGATGTACTTCGAGGCGTGCAGTTTCATGCGGGCGTTGTCCTGGCGGAAGTTGTTGCCCAGGAAGATACCCTTGTCGTCGGCGTGGTTGTAGCTCACGCTGTACTGGGCTGTCTCGCTACCGCCGCGCACGCTCATCATGTAGTTCTGCGAGCTGCCCGTGCGCAGCATCAGGTCTTGCCAGTCGGTGTCTACGTTCGAGTTGCTGTACACGTAGGCGGGCATGGCCATCTGGTCGTTGGGGTACTGCGTATTGTAGTTGTCGAACATCGTCTTGATGGTGTTCTTGTAGGTATTGGCATCGCACAGCTCCAGCTTCTTGGAGGCCTGCGTGATGCTCAGGTAGGTGTTGAAGTCCACGTGGGTCGCACCCTTCTTACCATTCTTGGTGGTGAGGATGATGACACCGTTGGCGGCCACCGAACCGTAGATGGCGGCAGCGGCACCGTCCTTCAGCACCTCCATGCTCTGGATGTCCTGGGGATTGACGTTGGCAATGTCGCCGGGGAAGCCGTCGATGATATAGAGAGGTTCGTTGCTGCCGAAGCTCTTCACACCACGGATCTTCACACTGACACCGGCACCGGCATTACCGCCGCTCTTGGCGATGTTCACACCTGCAATCTTGCCCTGCAGGGCCTCGGCCGGGTTGGTGGTGGCACGCTTGGTCAGCTCGTCGGTATCGACGGAGGTGATGGCACCCGTCATGTCGCTCATCGTCATGGTACCGTAGCCGATAACGCGGACTTCGTCTAGCATTTCGTAGGCCTCCTTAAGGACAATGTTCAATTGGGTCTTGCCTTGTACGGCAATCTCTTGGGTGATGTAACCTACGTAAGATACTACTAAGGTAGCGTTGCGGTCTACATCGAGGGTAAAGTTACCGTCGAGGTCGGTAATCACGCCGTTGGTGGTACCTTTCTCTAGGATGCTGGCACCTATCACTTCCAGACCTGTGGCGTCGGCCACATGTCCTTTCACCTGAATAGTCTGTGCCACCACACTGAGAGGCAGCATCAAAGCCATCAAGAACATCCATCCGATGGCTCGCTTCAAATTCATTTTGTTACTCATTTGAATTTTTTTTAAGGTTAATAAATTGTTTGGTTAGTCACTTTCGATGCTGCAAATCTATAAGGAATCCCCCTCTACCGCCCTAAAATCCGTACGATAAAACCTCTACAAACTCCTGTTCTCGCCCCACTTTTCCTCTACAATACAGAATATAACTATCAGATAATCAATGATAGATAACTCTACAAAACCAATATTTCGCCTCTTCCCTGTATATTGTCCTTTCCTGCTGGGTCTTTACGCGGTTTTTGCCCGTATGGGACTTCTGTGAGGGCGTATATGAGGTGTGCACTATACACTTAATGCTTACATCCTCTCTCTCGACCTCCTCCGTACCAACTCCGTACTTTCTTCGGTCATTCTTCGCTCAATCTCCGCTCCTATAGAAGCGTAGATTGAGCGAAGACGAGCGAAGAAACAGGGGCCCAAGTGCGGCCCGGGTACGGAGAAGGAGGGTAGATACCGGCTCGGCAAGAGCCTGCCATCGGGGTGATGGTGCAATCGGGTGCAACAAGATGCATTAGACTCGCGAAGCCTC
>CAMGAL010000055.1 GCA_946007445.1 uncultured Mediterranea sp. | reverse complement strand
TGTTCAGCAGTTTGTTGTTATTTTTCAGCGCAAAGTATTCTGGGTGTACTGGGATTATGATGCTGTCGGCAGCGGTCAGGGCATTCACGGTGATGAGCCCTAATGAGGGCGAGCAGTCGATGAGGATGTAGTCGTACTCCTCCTTCAGCGGTGCAAGTACCCCTTTGAGAATCTTCTCCCGACCGGGCAGATTGAGCATTTCGATTTCGGCTCCTACCAGGTTGATGTGCGACGATACGACCTTCAGCGTGTCAATCTCGGTGTCTTGGATGGCGTTGCGCACATCGGCGTGAACTACGAGGCATTCGTAGATGGTGCAGCCTGCCTGCTTGATGTCGATACCCAGTCCGGACGAGGCGTTGGCTTGCGGGTCGGCATCGACTACGAGCACCCGTTTCTCCAGTGTGGCAAGCGAAGCTGCCAGGTTGATGGTGGTGGTAGTCTTTCCTACACCACCCTTTTGGTTGGCCAGAGCAATGATTTTTCCCATATAAGTCTTTGTTTTGCGACGGCGAAGTAAGCCATTTCTTTCGATTCGGCCGGGCACTTCGGACGGAAGAATAACAAAATGGTTGAAAACTCACGGTTTTTGTTAATAACTTCTTGTCGTTCCGCGCGGCGCAAAGATAGTGATTTCCTTTGGATTCCGTGTCCTTACTGCCCTCTCATTCTGTTTTTTTGTATGTTTTGAGCATTCTTTGCGGACGCGGAGAGTCCTCACTACCACACGATGGGTGTCTGTTCGTGCGCTTGCAGGTAGCTATTGGCCTGGCTGAAGTGGCGGTTGCCGAAGAAGCCGTGGTAGGCAGAGAGGGGAGAGGGGTGGGCCGAGCTGAGCACCAGGTGGCGCTGACGGTCGATGAAGGCTCCTTTGCGCTGGGCATAGGCTCCCCACAGGATGAAGACCAGATGCTCGCGCTCCTGCGCCAGCAGCCGGATGACGGCATCGGTGAAGGCCTCCCAGCCCTTGTTCTGATGGGAGCCGGCCTGATGGGCACGGACGGTGAGGGTGGCGTTGAGCAGCAACACGCCCTGCCGTGCCCAGCGCGTCAGGTTGCCCGTGGCAGGGGTGTCGGTGCCTATGTCGGCCTTGATTTCCTTGAAGATGTTCTGCAACGACGGAGGGAAGGGAATGCCGTCGTTGACCGAGAAGCATAGCCCGTGTGCTTGGCCGGGACCGTGATAGGGGTCTTGCCCGATAATCACCACTTTGACCTGCTCGAAGGGGCAGAGGTTGAAAGCGTTGAATATCAGTCGGCCCGGAGGGTAAACGGGGCCTTGGGCATACTCCGAGCGCACGAAGTCGGTCAGTGCCTTGAAGTAGGGCTTGTCGAACTCAGGCTGCAGGCGTTTCTGCCAGCTCTCTTCTATCTGGACATTCACTGGGTGGGGATGGGTTAAATCAGGTGGATGTTACATGCTTCACATTCGCGCCGCATCTCCTCGGGCCAGATGCTGGCCTGGATTTCGCCGATGTGTGCCTTGCGCAGGTAGTACATGCAGAGGCGCGACTGTCCGATGCCGCCTCCGATGGAGAGGGGCAGGGTGTCGTCCATCAGCCGCTTGTGGAAGTAGAGGTTGAGCCGTTGCTCTTCGCCCTCCTCCTTGAGCTGGCGTAGCAGGGCCGTCTTGTCCACACGGATGCCCATCGACGAAAGCTCGATGCTGCGCTGCAGGGTGTCGTCCCACAGCAGCAGGTCGCCGTTGAGCCCGGGCAGGTCGTTCAGACCGCTGGTGGTGTAGTCGTCATAGTCCGGGGCACGTCCATCGTGCTTCTTCCCATCACCCAGTTTGCAGCCTATACCGATGATGAAGACGGCCCGGTAGCGCTTGGTGATAGCGTGCTCACGCTCCTTGGGCGAGAGGTCGGGATAGAGACGGCGCAGCTCCTCAGCATGGATGAAGTGCAGCTGCTCGGGCGAGGGCAGGCAGGGCTTGATTTGCGGGTACATCTCGTAGACCATGTATTCCGTGCGCACCATGGCGGCATAGATGCGGATGACAATGGACTTCAGGAAATCTATATGGCGGTCGGCAGCGGTGATGACCCGCTCCCAGTCCCACTGGTCGACGTAGAGCGAGTGTAGGTTGCCCAGCTCTTCATCAGCGCGGATGGCGTTCATGTCGGTATAGATGCCATAGCCCGGCTCAATGCCATACTCGGCCAAGGTGAGGCGTTTCCACTTGGCCAGTGAGTGTACCACCTCGGCCTGTGCATCGCCCAAATCCTTAATGGGGAAACTGACGGCACGTTCCACGCCGTTGAGGTCATCGTTGATACCCATGCCTTTGAGGACAAAGAGGGGAGCTGTGACACGGCGCAACCGAAGCTCGGATGAGAGGTTCATCTGGAAGAATTCCTTGATTTGCTTGATGCCCAACTCGGTCTGTTTTAAGTCGAGTAGGGGAGTATAATCTTTCGGCTTTATTAGATAGCTCATTTAGTTCTGAATTTTTATTCTCTTGTTAAATTGTGCGGCAAATATAGATAAAATTATTATATGTGTCGCTATTTTTGGCGAGAAAATAACAAAATGGGGACTAACGTGTGTTCATTTCGTGCAAAATAATACTCGTTTTCGCTCTAAACAGATGATAAAAAATGGATTTTATTAGGTCAGAACCAAATTAATTTATAGTTTTGCATCCGTTTTCGGCTCCGTAGCTTAGTGAATAGAGCGTCAGATTCCGGTTCTGAAGGTCCTGGGTTTGAATCCCAGCGGGGTCACTGAGGTGATGTAAATAGCTGCTTATCAGTTGTTTATGTCACTTTCTTTTTTCTGTAATAGGCATGAAGGCTCCTCGATAGGTGCCGCGCCATACTGCCCATGCCAAGGCGAAATGTCTGTGTAGGGCATACATCAATGATTTCTTGGGGCAGGCCAGACAGGCGGTGTAGAGGCAGGAGAGCAGGCGCGTGAGGCCGCTGCGGTTGCGCCGCGCAAAGAGGATGCGGGCGCGCGAGAGATAGAACTCGCGCATCGGGGTGCCCAGCGGGGCGCTCATGCCCTCTTTGTGGTAAACCACGGCTGATGGTTCGTACCACAACTGATAGCCGGCACGACGTATCTGTTCTGACCAGTCGTGCTCTTCGTAAAATAGGAAGTAGATTTCGGTCATGGGGCCGACTTGCTGCAGCACCTGACGTGGCACCATCATGGCGGCTCCGTGTAGCGAGGCAGTTGGGCCGGGCTGGCGGTAGCAGGGAGCATCCTGCTGCAAGTAGCCGATGCTGTCGCAGCGCAAGGTGATGTGGGTGAGTGGGGTGAATCCGGCATACTGAATCGTGTCGGGGTGCGCGTGATACTTGATCATGGGCGACACGCCGCCTATCTGTCGGTCGCTCTGCAGCCGCTGTACCATGGCCTCCAGAATGGGTGCCCGGAGCAGGGTGTCATTGTTCAGAAAGAAGAGGTAGTCACCGGCAGCCAAGGGCAGGGCGGCGTTGTTGCCGCCTGCAAAGCCTCGGTTGCTGCCGGTCACTACCTTCACATCAGGGTATCGGTTCCGTATAATCTCACCCTCAGGACTACGCGAGCCATTGTCCACCACAATGATTTCGTAGGGATAGGTCTCGTATCGGCGGAATGACTCAATCATTTCGCAGGTATCGGTGAGGCCGTTGTAGTTGACGGTGATGACGGAGATCATTTACAATACCTTCTTATACAGCTCGATGATGGTGGCTTCGTCCACGTCGCGGGGGTTGCCCGGAGTGCAAACATCGCTGATGGCCTGTGCGGCCAGGGCGGGGATGTCCTCCTCCTTGATGCCCAGCTCGCTGAGGTGCTGCGGGATGCCTACGCGGATGGAGAGTGCCTTGACGGCATCGCAAGCAGCCTGTGCGGCTTCTTCAGCCGTCATGCCGGTGGTATCGACACCCATCGTGCGGGCTATCACGCCATACTTCTCGATGCAGCAGGGCATGTTGTACTCCATGATGGTGGGCAGCAGCAGGGCGTTGGCTACGCCGTGGGGCACGTCGTGCAGCGAACCCATGGGGTGAGCCATGCCGTGTACCAGACCCAGACCGACGTTGGAGAAAGCCTGTGCGGCGATGTACTGTGCCAGTGCCATGCCTTCGCGACCTACGGGGTTGGTGGGCTCTTCGACGGCGGTGGGCAGGTGCTGGGCAATCATCTGGATGGCCTGCAATTCGTACATATCGGACATAATCCAGGCACCCTTGGTGATGTAACCCTCGATGGCATGAGTCAGAGCGTCCATACCGGTAGCAGCCGTGAGGCCTTTGGGCAATGAGTACATCAGTTCAGGGTCGATGATGGCTACGGCAGGGATATCGTTGGGGTCGACGCATACCATCTTCTTCTGCTTCTCTTCGTCGATGATGACGTAGTTGATGGTCACCTCGGCACCGGTACCGGCTGTGGTGGGCAGGGCGATGATGGGGATGGACTTGTTGCGGGTGGGAGCGCAGCCTTCCAGCGAAACGACATCGGCAAACTCAGGATTGGTGGTGACGATACCAATACCTTTGGCGGTGTCCATGGAGGAGCCGCCACCGATGGCGATGAGGCAGTCAGCACCCGAGGCCTTGAAGGCCTCTACGCCTTGCTTCACGTTGGTCACGGTGGGGTTGGGCTTGATTTCACTATAGATTTCGTAGGGGAATCCGGCTTCGTCCAGCACATCGGTCACCATCTTGGCAGTACCTACTTTCAGCAGTCCCTTGTCGGTGGCTACCAATGCCTTATGTAGATTAAGTCGTTGCAGTACTTCGGGCAACTGTTTGCGTGCTCCGGCGCCGAAGTATGATACTTCATTGAGAATAAAACGGTTTACCATAGTTTTTTAGTTAATAAGTTTTTGACTTGGTGAGTTTTTGAGTTTATATCTTTCGGTTTTTATTTTATAAGGTTACTCCAGTCTTGAAGATGGCGATTTCCTTGTAGCCTTTCTTCTCGTTGTTGACAAACTCGCCACTGGCTACGCGGATGACGTAGTCGATGAAGCGTTCGCAGGTCTGCTCCATGGGTTCGTTCTCCACGATGACGCCGGCGTTGAAGTCAATCCAAGTAGGCTTGTTCTTGGCCAGTGTAGAGTTGGTGGAGATCTTCATGGTGGGTACATAGGTGCCAAAGGGGGTGCCACGACCGGTTGTGAAGAGCACCATGTGGCAACCTGCCGAAGCCAATGCCGTGGCAGCCACCAGGTCGTTGCCGGGAGCCGACAGCAGGTTCAAGCCTTTCACCTTCAAACGCTCTCCGTAGGGCAGTACACCTTCCACGTAGCTCTTGCCACACTTCTGGGTGCAGCCCAGGGCTTTGTCTTCCAATGTGGAGATACCTCCGGCTTTGTTACCCGGTGAGGGATTTTCGCCCACAGGTTCGCCATGTGAGAGGAAGTATTCCTTGAAGTCGTTGATGAGCTTCACAGTCTGGTCGAAGAGTTCCGGTGTGCGGCAACGGTTCATCAGAATGGTTTCGGCACCAAACATCTCGGGCACTTCGGTCAGCACGCTGGTGCCGCCCTGTGCCACAAGGAAGTCGCTGAACATGCCCAGCAGCGGATTGGCCGTGATGCCGGAGAATCCGTCTGATCCACCACACTTCAGACCGATACGCAGTTCGCTGAGAGGAATTTCCTCACGGCGGTCCTGGCTGGCGATGGCGTAGAGTTCGCGCAAGATCTTCATGCCCTCTTCGTATTCGTCGCCGAGCACTTTCTGTGTCACCATGAAGCGGATGCGGTTGGTATCATATTCGCCCAGGAACTCGCGGAAGATGTCGGGCTGGTTGTTCTCGCATCCCAGTCCTACAACCAGAACGGCACCGGCATTGGGATGCAACACGAGGTCGCGCAGAATCTTCTTGGTATTCTCATGGTCATCGCCCAGCTGCGAGCATCCGTAGTTGTGCGGATAGGCCATGATGGCATCCACTCCCTGGCAGCCGGTTTCGTGGCGCAGGCTTTCGGCCAGCTGGCCTACGATACCATTCACGCAGCCTACGGTGGGCACAATCCATATCTCGTTGCGCACACCTACATCGCCGTTCGCACGACGGTAGCCCTGGAAGGTCAGGTGTCGGTCGGCAATGTGAAGGTCGGCATTGACAGGGTTGTAGCTATACTCCAGCAGACCGGCCAGATTGGTCTGGATGTTGTGCTCGTTCATCCAGTCGCCCTGCTTCTTGGCTTCACGGGCATGGCCGATGGGGTAGCCGTACTTGACGATGTCTTCGCCTTGGGCAAAGTCTTTCAGTGCAAACTTATGTCCGGCAGGCACATCTTCGTTGAGTGTAATGTCGTGTCCGTCCACTTGAATGGTTTCGCCTGCTTTCAGTGCTGAGATAGCCACAGCTACGTTGTCAGCAGGATTGATTTTCAGATACTTGGTTTCCATAGTTTATTTATTTGTTATAGTAAAAATCGATAGTCTCTTTGGTCAGCAGGTCGATGGGCATGAAGTGCTCGCGAGCCACCTCCTGTTTGAGAATCAAGTGGTCGCAGAGGGCTTTGATGCCGTTGAATCCCTGCAATGTGGGCTGTTGGGCAATGAGGAAGACGATTTCGCCTCGACGAAGGCACTCTACATTGCGCTGCAGCAGGTCGTAGCCCATGAGGTGGAACTGCTTTTCGGGATGTTGGCGGAGGTATTCGCCGATGATGTATGCCTTGGAATTGAAGGTGATGCCGTTGGCCACATGAGGATGTTCGGCAAAGAATTGGTTGAGCATCTGGGCATCCTCACTGTTGCGCTTGGCATGCAGGTCCAGTTCCCAAATGGTGCAGGTCGGGTGGTGTTGGGCCATGTAGGTGCGGAATCCTATTTCTCGCCGTTCCTGCTGGTTAGAGCCTACGATGCCTTCGTTGATTTTGCGGAAGATGACCACCTCTTGAGCCTGCTCGCCGGCCAGTAGCATCAGCATACGAGCCGCGAAGATGCCGCTTTGGTGCGAGTTCTGTCCGAAGAATGAGAGTGCCGGCTCATCGGGTATATTGGAGTCAATGTATATATAAGGTGTATTCCGCTGGCTCAGTGCATCGGTGAATGGCTTGCTATAGGCCGGAGCGGTAGGAGCGAAGAGCACACCGTCGGGGGACTGCTCCAAAATGGCCGCTGAAGCCTCTGCAAACGAATGATAATCATAGGGGTCGTAGTAGCTGAGGCGAACGGTGATATTGAAGTCGGTGTATGAGGTGAGTGCCTGTTGGATGCCTTGTTGCACTTCGGTCCAGTATTCTCCGTCGTCGTGCTGGGGCAGCAGACAGTCAAAGGCATAGTGCCGATTGGAAGCCAAGGCACTGGCGTACATATTGGGTCGATAGTGAAGGCGCTCCAGAATCTCTTCCACCCGCTGCTTGCTGGCTTGGGATACGCCGCTCCTTCCGTGCAGTACCCGATCGACGGTTCCTACCGATACTTGGGCCAATTTGGCTATGTCTTTGATACGAATTCTCTCCATAATGGGTGGTTTTCGTGCTCGCACACGATAATAATCTTAAAATTTTCGACACAAATATACGATAATTTTTTGTATTTCAAAAAAAGTCGTACCTTTGTGCCCGCACACGGAACTATGGGAAACCGCTACCTTATGGAGCTACCTTTCGTAGTATCAGTGGGTTAGCGTATATAATAGCAAAATTGTAGTAATTTGAAAGATATTTTTTAATCACTTTTTAATATTCTAATAGAAACAATTATGGGAAAGAAAGTCGTAACGTTGGGTGAGATCATGCTGAGACTCTCCACTCCTGGAAACACACGTTTTGTTCAGTCAGACTCTTTTGATGTAGTATATGGTGGCGGTGAGGCCAATGTGGCTGTCAGCTGCGCCAACTATGGACATGAGGCTTACTTTGTAACCAAGTTGCCCAAGCACGAAATAGGTCAGTCGGCTGTCAATGCACTGCGCAAGTATGGTGTCAAGACTGACTTCATTGCTCGCGGTGGCGACCGTGTAGGTATCTACTATCTGGAGACTGGCGCCAGCATGCGTCCCAGCAAGGTCATCTACGACCGTGCTCACTCGGCTATTGCTGAGGCCGATCCTCAGGACTTCGATTTCGATGCTATCATGGAGGGAGCCGACTGGTTCCACTGGTCGGGCATTACGCCGGCTATCTCTGACAAGGCTGCCGAGCTGACCAAGTTGGCTTGTGAAGCAGCCAAGCGTCACAACGTCACGGTGTCTGTTGACCTCAACTTCCGCAAGAAACTCTGGACGAAGGAGAAGGCACAGTCCATCATGAAGCCCCTCATGCAGTATGTAGATGTCTGCATTGGCAACGAAGAGGATGCTGAACTCTGCCTCGGCTTCAAGCCTGATGCTGATGTGGAAGGTGGTAAGACGGATGCTGCCGGCTACAAAGGCATCTTCACGGCCATGGCCAAGGAGTTCGGTTTCAAGTATGTCATCTCTACACTGCGCGAGTCTTTCTCGGCTACTCACAACGGCTGGAAGGCTATGATTTACAACGGTGAGGAGTTCTATGAGTCCAAGCGTTACGACATCAACCCCATCATCGACCGTGTAGGTGGCGGTGACTCGTTCTCGGGCGGTATCATCCACGGTCTGCTCACCAAGCCCAATCAAGGTGAAGCTCTGGAGTTTGCTGTAGCAGCCTCTGCCCTCAAGCACACCATCAATGGTGACTTCAACCTCGTGTCGGTAGAAGAAGTTGAGGCTTTGGCCGGTGGTGATGCCAGTGGTCGTGTACAACGATAATTCGTAAATCGTAAAATCGTAAATAATAAAGATGGCAAAATTTGATAAAGTGGCTGTGCTGAACAAGATTGGTTCAACCGGCATGGTTCCCGTATTCTACCACAAAGATGCGGAGGTTGCGAAGAAAGTAGTGAAGGCCTGCTATGAGGGCGGTGTCCGTGCTTTCGAATTCACCAACCGTGGTGACTTTGCTCACGAGGTATTTGCCGAAGTGGTGAAGTTTGCTGCCAAGGAGTGCCCCGAAATGGCTATGGGCGTTGGTTCTATTGTAGATCCTGCAACGGCTGCTCTCTACCTGCAGCTGGGTGCCTGCTTCATTGTAGGTCCTCTCTTCAACCCCGAAATCGCCAAAATCTGCAATCGTCGTCTGGTGGCCTATACACCGGGTTGCGGTAGCGTCAGCGAGGTAGGTGCTGCCCAGGAAGTGGGTTGCGACCTCTGCAAGATATTCCCCGGCGATGTGTTGGGTCCGAAGCTGGTGAAGGGTCTGATGGCTCCTATGCCTTGGTCGAAACTGATGGTGACCGGCGGTGTAGAACCCACTCAGGAGAACCTCACCTCTTGGATCAAGGCAGGCGTCTTCTGCGTAGGCATGGGCTCCAAGCTCTTCCCCAAAGATAAGGTCGCTGCCGAAGACTGGGCATACGTCACTGACAAGTGCCGCGAAGCGCTGGGCTATATTGCCGAAGCTCGCAAGTAAAGAGATAAATGATTGAATTCATTTTGTTTAAAGGTGTTTAAAGGGAACAACCATCGAAGCCTGGCTTCGATGGTTGTTTTTTTTAGGACCGTACACAAAAAGAAGCAGGAGATGTATGCCATGGTATACATCTCCTGTATGGAAAGCCGCACCGATGATGTGATGAAACTCCGAATGACACGTTTTGAGTGCTCGTCCTCTTTGTAATCCACCGACATAAAGTTACCCCGAAGGGCGTGGCCCGCCATTGAGAATCGAAGCTTGGTCTCGGTTTTCAGATATTTTTGATGAGTTTCCCAATCCAACCGATGCGGCTCATTTTTCTACAACAAAGATAGGTCGTTCTGCGGAGATATGCAAGCAATAGACAAAAAAAATGCCGCTCTTTTTCAGAACGGCATTTTGCTCTCAGCCTATCTCGTTTTTAATCAAGCTGTTTTACTTTACCTTAGCTACGATAGCCTTGAATGCTTCGGGATGGTTCATCGCCAAATCGGCCAGCACCTTGCGGTTGATTTCGATGCCGGCCTTGTGAAGGCCACCCCTCAGCTTTGAGTAAGACTAGCGGGACCGCGGATCGGCATCGGTGATGGGCTGCCGCCCGG
>CAMGAL010000054.1 GCA_946007445.1 uncultured Mediterranea sp. | reverse complement strand
AATGTTCCGTCAATGTTCCGTCAACACTCCGTCAATGTTCCGTCAATGTTCCGTCGAAGAGCCGTCCATGGTTCGTTTATGCTCCGTCTATCGATTCGGAAACTTATAGACAACTGGATGGAGATTGGGAAAATATTTGACGGGTCTTGGATGGGATATGGATGGCTTCTGATAGGAGTTATAGCCTAGTCAGGGCGTTGTCAGGGTATAGTCAGGGCGAAGGGAGAGTGTGATGGCTGCGTGGGGAGAATGTCGGCGGAGGGTGGGGCGTGCGTTTTTTTCAGGTGTTTGATAGAAATTTCACTTTATTCTTGTTATATTTGTAGCCATATTTACGAAGATTAAGAACGTTCAGAAATCAAACTATGGAGAATATGGAGAAATTGTCGGATCAAGAGTTGCTGCAGGCAGCAGGTGGCCTGCTGAAGAGCTACATGGGAGCAACAGCCGACAGCACCGGCTGCGAGCAGTTTACGGACAAGTCCAGCTGCTCGAATAGCAGTTGTAAGTGGGATAAGGATCATTTAATGTGTATCAAAAAATAGTATGAACGAAGAGAGACCGCACATCCGCCCCATCAGCTACGAAGAGCTGGAAGCCGAAGCCTTTGACTTTAACTACCCCTTTCAGTACCAGATGATTGGAGCCGAAAAAGGCCTGATGCTGGGGGCTCCCGGCATTGGGGTGGCCTTCCTCGGCGAGGTGCATGGCTGCGAGTGGGACATCACGTACCTCTACGTTTCGCCCGAGCATCGCGGGCAGGGGTGGTCGCGTCGCCTGCTCGATGCCGCCCTGGACTACAGCCGCGAGCAGGGGCGGACGTGCTGGATGACGGTCTTCTTCCACAGCGACTATGCCGAAGGCTTCCTGCGGCGCTATGCCGAGGAGAAGAAGATGAGGACCGGCATACGCTGCTTCATCTCGCAGGTGATGCTGCAACCCCTGCGCGAGCCTCTGTGCGGGGAGCTGCAACAGATGCTCGCCCGCATGGAGGTGTGTCGGACTCTGTGGGAGCGGCGAGGGGCCGTGACCTGCACCTACGACCGGATGCCACCGGCCGTGCGTCTGCGCCTGCAGGAGGAGTGGGAGGAGATGGATATGGAGAAGCGTCAGGTTTCGCTGGACATTCCACCCTTCCCGTCGGACTGCGACGAGACGCTCTCGGTGGTCACCTACCTGGGCGATGAGCCGTTGGCCTACCTCACCACCCAGCGCCGGGGCGATGCTGTCGTGCTGACGGGGCATGTCTGCCTGCTGCGCTACCGCAAGACGGGGGTGGCCTATCTCCCGATGCTCCGCTTCTTCGACCTCGTGCTGCAGGACACCTCCCTGCGTCAGGTGACCTACAAGATCGTGGAGCAGAACCGTCTGCCTTATCTCCAGGCGGAGCACTTCTGGAAATACATGAATCCCAAAATTACGGAGATGCGGTCGTTTTGCTACAAAGTGGCCGAAGATCTGAAACAGAATCAGTAATATGAATCCAAATAGTATGAAAGACAAGATGGAACGGTTGCCCGAGGGGCTGCTATTGAAGAATGGAAGTGTGGTGGACGGCGAGACCGGCGAGGTGAGCCGTCAGGATGTATGGGTAGTGGGTGGACGCATTGCCCGCGTGGCGCCGCAGATAGAGGAGGCGTGTGCCGAGCGGGTGGTGGACTGCACCGACCGCGTGGTGACGGCGGGATTCATCGACTCCCATGTACACATCGAGTCGTCGATGGTGCTGCCCGAGGCATTCGGGTGTGCCGTGCTGCCTCATGGCACCACGACGGTGATAGCCGATCCCCACGAGGTGGTCAATGTGGCCGGAGCCGAGGGGCTGCGCCGCTTCCTGCAGGAGGCACGGCGTGCGCCCATCAGCGTGTTCACGGTCATCCCCTCCTGTGTGCCGGCCACGAGGCTCGACACCAACGGGGCAGGACACTTCACGGCCGACCAGATGCGTGAGTTCGTCGACCTGCCCGATGTGGTGGGACTGGGCGAGGTGATGTCCTTCGGCGATGTGGTGGCTCTCGAGCCGGAGATGATGGCCAAGCTGGAACTCTTCCGCGGACGACCCATCGACGGACATACGGCCGGTATGCCCGACGAGATGCTGGATGCCTATGTGGGACAGGGCATCAGCAACGACCATGAGTGCTACGATGCCAAGGGGGTGCTGCTGCGCTACGCCAAGGGCATGAACATCTATATCCGCGAGGGTAGCGCCGCCCGCAACGGACACGACCTGCTGGCCTGCATCAAGGAGCACGGACTGGACTGCGCTCGCTTTGCCTTCTGTACGGACGACAAGCACTTGGCCACCATTGCCCGCGAGGGACACATCTCCTACCTCGTGCGCATGGCGCTGCAGATGGGATTCTCGTGGGGTGAGGTGGCCCGCATGGCTTCCTACAACCCCTGTCAATATTACCACCTGGAGGGTCGAGGCAATGTGCGCGAGGGCTATGTGGCCGACCTAGTGGTACTCGACGAGCAGGCCGACGAAATCTCGCTGGTGCTGAAGGAGGGCCGCCCGGCTGAGGAGGTGCTGCAGGCACACGGCCGGGGCGAGGTACTGACCATGGACAACTCGGTGCGGTTCCGCACCTTGCAGCCGGAGGATATCGAACTGAAACCCGAGGCGCGTCACCTGGCCATCCGGCTGTTGGAGGGACAACTCCTCACCGAGCCGCTCCCCCTGAAAGAGGACGAATGGCAGGGGCTGAACCGCCTGGCTACCATCGAACGCTACGGCAAGAACGGCCACATCGCACTCTGTCCGTTGGCCGGCTATGGCATCCGGGGCGGTGCGGTGGCCACCAGCGTGTCGCACGACTCGCACAACGTGGTCTGCGCAGGCGACAATGCGGTGGACATGGCTGTGGCTTGCAATCGCTTGCGTGAGTTGGGTGGTGGCTATGTCATAGCTTCCGAGGGCCGGGTAGTGGGCGAGTTTGCCTTGCCTTTCTACGGCCTGATGTCGCCCGTGGACATGCAGGATGCCATCGAAGGTATTGCCCGCATTGAGCATCAGGCGCATGAGATGGGTGTGAGTCGTGGCATCGACCCCTTCATCACCCTTTCGTTTGTGGCCTTGCCCGTCATTCCTACACTCCGCCTGCTCGACACCGGGTTGTATCATGTGTTGGATGGAAAGTTCTATTGAACCGTCTTTGTGCGAGACACGAAAGAAAACCATCTGTCTGCTCCGTCGAGTTTCGATAGCTGAAACTCTTAACGGAACAGGTATTCTGAGAAAGGAGAATGTAGGGTAAGCACCGCTGTCTTTGCACAACCCTCACACTCTCACCCATATCCTCACCCTCAATTCGCATATAGACAATGAATTACAGAGAGAGTGAGGGTGTGAGGGCAGAAAATAAGATTCGTAGGAGGGAGGGAAGAAATAGCAGAGGGGCATACTCCGCGGAGCTGCCCCTCTGTCTTGATACATGTAGGAAAATTATTCAACTATGATGCGCTTGTAGCGCGGAACGAGCAACTTCATGATGCACCAGCCGATGAGGTAGGCCACGGCACAGATGCAGAAGATGATGAAGTAGCCGGCTTCCTTGCCTTCGAAGCCCATGAACTGCATACCAGTGTTGCCCGCATAGTCAAACAGCACACCCGAACACTTGTTGATGATGAACGAGCCGATACCGCCGGCCATACCACCGATGCCGATGATGGTGGCGATGGCGCTGTTGGGGAACATGTCACCGACCACGGAGTAGATGTTGGCCGACCATGACTGGTGGGCGGCACCTGCTATACCGATGATGATGATGGGGTACCAGTAGGAGAACTGGCCCAACGGCTGTGCAAAGAGTGCCAGCAGCGGGAAGAGGGCAAAGATGAGCATGGCCTGCATACGCGCTGCATAGGGGTTCTTGCCGGTGCGGTTGATGATGATGGTGGGCAGCTTGCCGCCATAGATAGAGAGTATCGTGATGGCATAGAGCACGAAGATGAGCATCTGGGCCGTGCCGCTATCCGAAGGCAGGTGATACACGTCGGAGATGTAGGCGGGTGTCCAGAAGAGGAAGAACCACCATACGCCGTCGGTCATGAACTTGCCGAAAGCCACAGCCCACGTCTGGCGATAGCGGAAGCACTGCAGGAAGGTGAGCTTCTTCTCCTCGACTTCGGGAGCGGCAGGAGCTTCTTTCTCCTCTTCTTCCTTATCCTGCTGGATGTAGGCCAGCTCGGCGGCATTGACATGCGAGTTCTCGGCCGGACGCTTGTAGATGAACATCCACAGACCCATCCATACGAAGCCCAAAGCACCGATGACGATGAAGGCCATCTCCCAACCGTTGCCGATGCCGATGCTCTGGAAGTAGCGTGCCAAAGGCGGAATAGAGATAGGAGCCACCAGGGCACCTACCGTAGAGCCGGCGTTGAAGATGGAGGTGGAGAAGGCGCGGTCCTTCTTGGGGAAGTACTCGGCCGTCACCTTGATGGCAGCGGGGAAGTTGCCGGCCTCGCCGACACCCAGCACGATGCGGGCGGCTATGAAGTAGTAGACGCTCGTGATGGCAATCGTGGAGGCTACGGCACCGGTGGCCGAAATCATCTCGTTGACATCGTGGATGCCGACGGTATGTTCGGTGGCCCAACCGCAGACTGCGTGCAGGCAGGCTCCCAACGACCAGATGAAGATAGACCACATGTAGCCCTTCTTGGTGCCCATCCAGTCGACGAAGCGTCCGGCGAAGAGGTTGGCAATGGCATAGACAATGGAGAAGATTGCCGTGATGTTACCATAGTGGGTATCGGTCCAGTGGAATTCGGGAGCGATGAAATCTTTCCAGGTGAGTGAAAGCACCTGGCGGTCCATGTAGTTGACTGTCGTAGCAAAGAACAGCATGGCACAAATGATCCAACGATAGTTGGTCATCTTGTTGGCTTGAGTGTTGCTCATGGGGATATTGTTCAGTTAATGAGTTGATGATTGAGCTTGTCTGAGAGTCTTATCGCATGTCGGTGTATTTGATTTCGTCCTTGTCGGAGTACTTCAGGTTCTCACCACCCATGCCCCAGATGAACATGTAGTTGCTGGTCCCTGCAGCGGCGTGGATGCTCCACTCGGGCGAGGTGATGGCCTGCGCGTTGTGCAGCCATACGAGGCGCTCCTCCTGAGGTTCACCCATGAGGTGGCAGATGGCGTTGCCTTCGGGCACATTGAAGTAGAAGTAAGCCTCCATACGGCGGGTATGGGTGTGGGCAGGCATGGTGTTCCATACAGAGCCGGGCTTCAGCTCGGTGAGACCCATCTGCAGTTGGTTGGTACCGCCACCTTTCACCTTGCTCAGCACGGGATTGACAATGAGCTGATTGACCACGCGGTCGTTGCTGTCCTCCATCTTGCCGTAGCGGTCGCTCTGGGCGATGGCATACTTCTTGGGGTCGGCCTTCTTGTCGGTGGTGATGAGTTGCGTCACATAAGGCTTATAGGCCGGAGTAGAGTTGATGTAGAACTTGGCAGGGTTCTGCGGGTCGTTGCTCTTGAAGGAGACCTCCTTGTTGCCGCAGCCTACATAGAGGCCCTCTTTGAATTTCATGGGATAGGCCTTGCCGTCTACCGTCACTACGCCGTCGCCACCCACGTTGATGACACCCAGCTCGCGACGCTCCAGGAAGTAGGTGATCTCGGGACCCAGTTCGCGGAAGGTCTCCAGCTTCAGCTCCTTCTGAACGGGCATCACGCCGCCGTAGATGAGGCGGTCGTAGAGGGTGTAGGTGATGTTGATTTCGTCGGGAGCCATCACCTTCTCCATCATGAAGGCGCTGCGCAGGCGGTCGGTGTCGTAGTGCTTCACATCCAGCGGATGACAAGCGGTCTGTACGGTGTAGTTCATTTGGGCATGTGCCGCGAAGGCTGCTGTACCCATCAGCAATGCAATAGCTAATCTTTTCATATCGTTTTTTAGTTTATGAGTTTTTTAGTTTATGAGTTTTTTAGTTTATGAGTTTTTTAGTTTTTCGCCTTCGTAATGGCGCGTCTGTTGAGCACCATGAGGAAGAGGGTGATGATGACCAGGATGCCGGCACCTATCCACTTGAACGAGTGGGTCATGTGGAACAGTACCCAGGCAAAGGGACTGGAGGCGAAGTCGAGCGCACCACCTTCGAAGCCTTCGGGAATCTTCAGTGCACCGTCGGGGCTTCCTTTGGCTACGGTCACCTCGTAGGCATCGTGGGCGGCCTGCGTGAAGTAGGGGGCCAGGTCGGTCACAAAGTAGAGGCCGATGACCATCACTACGAGACCTACGATGAAGGTCTTCAGTACATTACCCTTCGTGATGGGGAGCACCAGCGGGAAGAGGTAGAACATGCCGGCCAGCGAAGCCAGCGGCAGGAACTCGTTGCCGGGCAGCAGGACGGCCAGCAGCAAGGTGACGGGAATGAGCAGCAGAGAGACTACCAGCGTGGCGGGGTGGCCGATGACCAAGGCAGGGCTCATGCCGATGTTCAGGCCGGCAGCCCCCTTGAACTTGCGGGCAATGAGCTCGCGTGTGGCGTCGGATATGGGCTTCAGACCCTCGATGAAGAGGCTCGTGATGCGGGGAATCAGCTCCATCACGGCACCCATCTTGATGCCCAGACCCAGGATATTGGGAATCTTCTCCACCAGCTGGGCACTGCCCTCGCAGGCCAGGGCACCAATGCCGCAACCTACCAGAATACCCAGGAAGAGGGGTTCGCCCAGCAGGCCGAACTTCTTCTTCATGCCCTCGGCGTCGATATTGAGCTTGTCGAAGCCGGGAATCATGTCTAACACCTTATTTATAACAAGGGCAAAAGGCACGAATCCGGCGCAGAAGGGCTGCGGGATGGAGATGCCCTCCATCTTGTCGTAGAAGCCCTGGAACTTGTCGGCGGTATAGTCGGCCATGATCAAGGTGATGATGTAGCAGACGATGGCGGCGAAGAAGCCCCACAGGATGCTGTCGCTGGCAAAGTAGACCACCGCACCGATGAAGGCGAAGTGCCAGTAGTTCCACAGGTCGATGTTGACCGTACGCGTGGTCTTGGTGAGCAGCATCAGGATGTTCACGCCCAGGCAGACGGGGATGATGAAGGCACCCACCGAGGTGTTGTAAGCCACGGCGGCTGCGGCAGGCCAGCCCATGTCGAAGACCTTCAGCTGCAAGCCATAGATGCGGACAACGTCACTCAAGGCCGGTCCTAAGCTGCTGGTCAGCAGAGCCGTCACGACCGACAGGCCTACGAAACCGACACCCACGAGCAGGCCGCTCTTGAGTGCCTTGCTGAATTTGATACCAATACACACGCCTAAAATTGTAAAGATAATAGGCATCATCACTGCGGCTCCCAGCCCGATGATATAACCGAATACTTGTTCCATACTTTTATGTTTTTGATTACTTAATTGTCGTTTTTCAGGATCGTATCAGACTAAACTCGGCTCAAAATTAAACTCTTTTCTCAACTAATCAAATAGCAAAGTCAGATTTCTTAGAAAAAAAAACATATTTGAGGGTTTTTGAACGTTTCAGCCACCCCGAAATGCTGTTTTCGCACACGAAACACAAATAATACACTCTATTTCCTCAAAAACTACACTCTGAAATGGAAATAAAGTGATAACTTTGTGTGCTGAATCAAAAGGACAACTCTTACCCCTAATAAAAACATTCATGAGAAAACACATCTTTTGTCAACTTATGTTCATTGCGGCACTCCTCACTCCCGGTGTGGGAGGCCATGCCCAGAAAGTCAATCGTGATAAACCCCTCTCCGTGCGGCTGGTGGAGTCGGAGATGATCCGATGTCCCGAGTCGTGGCAGCTCGACTTCCAGCCTCGGCTCAAGTGGGACTACTGCCACGGCCTGGAGCTGGGTGCCATGCTGGCCGTCTACGACCGCTACGGCGACCGTCGCATTTACGACTATGCCTTGGCCTATGCCGACACGATGGTCAACGCCGACGGCACCATCAAGATGTACAAGCGGGAGGAGTTCAGCCTCGACCGCGTCAACTCCGGCAAGTTCATCTTCCGCATCTACGAGCAGGAGCAGGACGAGAAGTACCGCAAGGCGCTCGACCTGATGCGCAGCCAGCTGGACGACCATCCGCGCAATGCCGACGGAGGCTTCTGGCACAAGAAGGTCTATCCCAACCAGGTATGGCTCGACGGTGTCTACATGGGCACCCCCTTCTACGCCGAGTATGCCTACCGCAACAACCGCCCACAGGACTATGCCGACGTGGTGAACCAGGTGCTGATGGCCGCCCGCCACACCTACGACCCCTCCAACGGACTCTATCGCCACGCTTGCGACGTGAGCCGCAAGGAGCGCTGGGCTGACCCCCAGACGGGGCAGTCGCAGCACTGCTGGGGACGTGCCTTGGGCTGGTATGCCATGGCCATTGTCGACGACCTCGACTTCATCCCCGCCCAGCAGGCCGGACGCGACTCGATGATTGTCATCCTGCGCAACATCGCCAAGCAGCTCAAGCGGCTCCAAGACCCCACCAGCGGCCAGTGGTACCAGGTGATGGACCGCAGTGGCGACGAGGGCAACTACCTGGAATCCACCTGCTCGGCCATGTTCATCTACACCCTCTTCAAGGCCGTGCGCAAGGGCTACCTCGACAAGTCCTACCTCCAGGTGGCGGTCAAGGGCTACTTAGGCTACCTGCGCCGGTTCATCAAGGAGGATGCGAATGGCGTGGTGAGCATCAGCGACTGCTGTGCCGTGGCCGGCTTGGGTGGCAAGAACTACCGCTCGGGCGACTACGACTACTACATCCACGAGACCATCCGCGACAACGACCCCAAGGCCATCGGTCCCTTCATCCTGGCCTGCCTGGAGTGGGAGGAGCTGCAGAAGGTCAAAGAGCTCTCGCTCACCTTGGAGAAGGCCGCCTTCAGCTACAAGGACACGCTGGTAGTCTCGCGCGACGGCACGGGCGACTACCGCACCTTGACCGAGGCCATGGAGGGCATCCGCTGCTGCATGGACTATACGGTGACGGTGCTCGTCAAGAAGGGAGTCTATAAGGAGAAGGTCATCGTCCCCTCCTGGATACAGAATGTGGAGTTCATCGGCGAGGACAAGGAGCAGACCATCATCACCTACGACGACCATGCCAACATTGACCGCATGGGCACCTTCCGCACCTACACCCTCAAGGTGGAGGGCAACCACATCACCTTCCGCAACCTCACCATCGAAAACAATGCCGCCCAGCTGGGCCAGGCTGTGGCGCTCCACACCGAAGGCGACCGCCTGCTCTTCATCAACTGCCGCTTCCTCGGCAATCAAGACACCATCTACACCGGCATGGCGGGCACCCGCCTCTGCTTCCTGAACTGCTACATCGAGGGTACGACCGACTTCATCTTCGGCCCCTCCACCGCCCTCTTCCGCGAGTGCGACATCCTGAGCAAGCGCAACTCCTACATCACCGCCGCCAGCACCCCCAAGGAGATAGAGGTGGGCTATGTCCTCGACCGTTGCACCCTGCGTGCTGCCGAAGGCGTCGACCAGGTCTATCTGGGCCGTCCGTGGCGTCCCTATGCCGCCACCTACTACATCAACTGCCAGATGGACAGCCACATCCTGCCCGCAGGTTGGGACAACTGGCGCAATCCTGCCAACGAGCAGACCGCCCGCTATGGCGAGTGGGGAAGCACAGGCAAAGGCGCCAACGCCAAGGGCCGCGTGAAGTGGACCCGGAGCCTCACCCGCCAGCAGGCTGAGCAGCTGACCGACCTCCGCTACCTGTTCGGCGATTGGAACCCCCTCCCGTAGAAAATCTTTTTTCCTCGTGTACAATCATATAAATAACGATACCTATGAAACGTACTTTTCACTTCGCTTTCCTTTTGCTCGGCCTGCTGCTGTTCTCCGCCTTCAAGGCCGACAAGGCTCCTGTCACCATCTTCATGATAGGCGACTCCACCATGGCCAACAAATCGCTGGAAGGAGGCAATCCCGAGCGTGGCTGGGGCCATGTGTGGGGCGGAATCGTAAGCGAAGACATCATCGTGGACAATCATGCAGTCAACGGCCGCCGCACCATGAGCGTCATA
>CAMGAL010000053.1 GCA_946007445.1 uncultured Mediterranea sp. | reverse complement strand
CCAGCAGCTGGTTCATCGGTAAACCCATCAATGAAATCTGGAACTACAAGGTGACAGGCATCTGGCAAAAAGACGAATGGGAAGAGGCTGCAAAATACGGGCAGGTGCCTGGCGATCCTAAAGTATGGAACAACCCAGCTAACGACGTATACAACGAAGACGGCAGTCTGAAGACCATCGTTTACAACGACGATGACAAGGTCTTCCTCGGCACTACCACTGCCCCCGTCAACTGGTCGCTACGCAACGACTTCACCCTCTGGAAAGATCTCTCCCTCTCCATCAATATGTACTCCAAAATGGGACACAAGTCTCTCTCCACCAACTATCTGAACAATGATGACGACGGTGGACACATGGCATACGCTGCAGCCAACAGACCTGCCAAGGAGTATTGGACCTTAAACAATCCTACGAACGAATATGGTCGCATCTCCGCCCAAGGGCCTGAAGGAGCCAAGACACCGGGAAAGCTGTATGACCGTTCCTTCATCCGTCTGGAGAACATCTCCATCGGTTACAAGCTTCCCAAGCCTTGGATAAAGAGATGGGGGTTGGACTCCGTGAAACTCTCCGGTTCCATCCGAAATGTTTGCACCTGGTCGAAGGATTGGGAATATGGAGACCCCGAAACAGGCGGATTAGGTACACGTCTCTACACATTTGGCATCAACGTAACTTTATAACAGATATCTATCATGAAAGCAATCATAAAAAACAGCCTCAAGGCCTTGGCTTTGACCGCCATGGTCTGCAATAGTCTTACCAGTTGCAAAGACAGTTTCTACGACTCAGACCCCTTGTCGTTCTATGAACCCACCCAGACGTTCTCTACCGAATCAGGACTGGAGTCTGTCATGGCGATAGCAGACAGACAGCTGAAACGCTACTGGTCGGATGGAGACAGCGACGTTATGCTGCCACTTATGTCTGAATACACCTTCTCAGACCTAATGGTAGTAGCGGGCACTGACAAGCCTGACATTTTGGACAACATTGCCCAAAAACTCACCCCCAACAGCGACCAGACCACCGCTGTCAACAGATTTAGATGCAGCACGATATGGTTCTTCTGGCAGCAAACCTATGAAGGCATCAACAATGCCAACACCATTCTGACATACATTGACAACGTAAAATCGCTGAGCGAAGAGACGAAAAACATTTATATAGGACGCGCCTATTTCCATCGTTCTTTCCGCTACTACCTGCTACTGTTCGAATACGGCACTGTACCGTTCATCACCCAGGTATTGAGCGTTCCCAAGCTCAACTTCCAGTCCACCAGTCGGGATGCCATCCTGAAGAAGCTGATTCTAGACATGGAGTTTGCAGTACAATGGGTGCCTGAGCAGAAAGACATGAAGTTAGTTGGCATGGTCAACAAGGGAGCCTGCCGCATGTTACTGTCAAAGCTCTACCTTGCCATAGGAGAGTATCAGAAAGCCAAAGAAGTGTTAGACACCATCATCGACCACTCAGGATATGCACTCATGGAGAACAGCTTTGGCACATTTGTCGAATATACAGCTCCTCAGACATGGCCCATCACGCGCAACGTTATATGGGATCTGCACCGCCCGGAGAACAAGCTCATCAAAGCCAACAAAGAGGTCATCATGGGAATGCCCAACCGGGGATCTGTCAAAGAGTCCATGCTAATCAATTACACCATGAGAGCCTTATACCCGTTCTATTTCAACAAAATGGTCAAGATGCCTGATGGCCAGCAGGCCCTACTCGACATCAAGCGGAACAACAAAGACTACGATCCCAACTATGACTATATGCGTGCTTTAGGCAGAGGCGTGGCCAATTGCCGGCCCACATGGTTCTACCAGAAGGGGGTATGGATGGTGAACGGCCAGATGGACAATACAGACCTGCGTCACAGCGTAGAGCATGGAAACTGGGTGACCATGGAGTCGCTCAAGTGCAACAACAAGAAGTCCAAATACTTCGGTCAGCACCTGCGCCTACATGACGAGAATGGGAAACTGCTTTGCGCCGATACAATCCGTCGCTGGTACGATGTGCCTCACTACATCTGGAAACTAGACGATCCCGTCAATGAAGCCAACATCTCAGGATCCAATGGCAACCGGGGCGCCTCGGATGGCAGCATCGCCGACTGGTATCTCTATCGCCTAGCAGAAGCTTACTTGCTGCGTGCAGAGGCCAAGTTCTACCTCAATCCCCAAGATCCTACCATCAAGGACGACATCAACATCATTCGCAAACGTGCCCAGTGCTCACAGCTCTACACCGGACAGGTGACCATTGGCGACATCATGAACGAGCGTGCCCGCGAACTCTTTTGGGAGGAGTTTCGGAAGACCGAACTGACCCGTGTTTCTCTCTGTCTGGCCCGGAGTGGACGGCCTGACGAGTGGGGCAACACCTACGACCTCAACACCTTCGACAAGCAGGAAGGCACCGACTTGCAGGGCGGCAGCTACTGGTACCAACGTTGTATCTGATATGGAATGTATAACAAGGGATACACCATTACGGTTGATGCCACCAAGCCCGAGTTGAACTACATCATCGACAAAAAGAATATCTATTGGCCCATACCCGAAAAGGAAATCACGGCCAACAACAAGGGCAGCATGTGGCAGAACTTTGGCTACGTAGGTTATGACCCCTCCATACCCGTCTGGCAGACCTGGGAAGAGGCAGTGGAAGACGAGAGTAAGGTTGATTAGAAGACAATGGTTGATTAAGTGAAGGAGGTCCTTGACGGGCCTCCTTTTCTGCTATCAGCGTCACCTTCTAAGGCCCTATACATGCATTTGCACCAATTCTGCTAATCTATGAATGGCTTGTTCTATAGAATTCCGTTGGAATGGCATAATTTTGCAAATGAACAATTATTATTATGTAGAAACGAAAAACATAAATAGTCATGAAAAGAAGAAATAAATGGATGGCAGCCTTGCTGCTGTTGTCGTCCGCCACAGGATGGGCCCAATGGCAACCTGTAGGTAACAAAATGAAGACTGAATGGGCTACGCAGGTGGATCCCTCGAACGTGCTGCCCGAGTATCCGCGTCCACAGATGGCACGCAAGGAGTGGAAGAACCTGAACGGACTGTGGCAGTATGCCATCATAGAGAAGGATGCACCCACGCCGACAGAGCCGGATGGAGAGATTCTGGTCCCGTTCGCTGTAGAGTCTGCCCTTTCGGGTGTAGGCAAGAGAATCAGCGAAAAGCAGGAACTGGTGTATCAGCGACGTTTCACACTGCCTACGGGCTGGCAGAACCGACAGGTGTTGCTGCACTTCGGAGCAGTGGACTGGCAGACCGAGGTCTGGGTAAACGACATCAAGGTGGGTAGCCACACGGGTGGATTCACCCCCTTCCATTTCGATATCACAGCTGCTCTGCGTATCAAGGGCGAAAATAGCTTGCGCGTCAGGGTGTGGGACCCTACGGACAAAGGTCCACAACCCCGAGGCAAGCAGGTCAGTCGGCCAAGCGGCATCTGGTACACGCCCGTCTCGGGTATCTGGCAAACGGTCTGGATGGAACCTGTCCACTCTGCCCACATCGAGCATCTGCGCATCACACCCGACATCGACCGGCACCTGTTGAAGATAGACGTGCAAACCACAAACCCTGGCTCGAACGACCTACTGGAAGCGAAAGTATACGACGGCACCCAGCTGATAGCATCCAGTCAGAGCATCAATGCCCAACCTTTAGTGGTGGAGATGCCTTCATCTGCCAAGCTATGGAGTCCGGATTCACCCTTCCTCTACACCCTGAAGGTTGCTTTGAAGAGAGACCACAAGGTGGTGGACGAGGTGGATAGCTATGCAGCCATGCGTAAATTCTCCACCCGGCGCGACAAGGAGGGCATTGTCCGCATCGAGCTGAACAATCAGGCACTGTTCCAGTATGGCCCGTTGGATCAAGGGTGGTGGCCCGACGGCCTCTACACCGCTCCCACCGACGAAGCCCTGAGGTACGACATAGTCCAGACAAAAAAACTGGGATTCAACATGATACGAAAACACATCAAGGTAGAGCCAGCCCGATGGTACACCTACTGCGACCAGGAAGGTATCATCGTTTGGCAAGACATGCCCAGCGGCGACCGCAATCCCGAATGGCAGCGCTTCAACTACTTCAACGGCACCGAAAGACAACGTACCCCCCAGTCGGAATCGTACTATCGCAAGGAGTGGAAAGAGATTATAGACTGCCTATATTCCCATCCCTGCATCGGCACCTGGGTGCCTTTCAATGAAGCCTGGGGACAGTTCAAGACTCCGGAAATCGTAGCATGGACCAAACAGTACGACCCCTCACGCTTGGTGAACCCCGCTAGTGGTGGAAACCACTACCCCTGCGGTGACATGTTAGACATCCATCACTATCCACAACCTACGCTGGAGATGTACGATGCCGGACGCGCCACGGTGCTGGGTGAATTTGGTGGAATAGGCCTAGTGCTGAATGAACATCTTTGGGAACCAGACCGCAACTGGGGCTACGTGCAGTTCCGTTCGTCCGAAGAGGCTACTGATGAGTATGTGAAGTATGCAAACATGCTGCTGAATCTCATCCCCAAAGGGTACTCGGCAGCGGTCTACACACAGACCACTGACGTAGAGGTAGAGGTGAACGGTCTGATGACCTACGACCGGAAAGTGATGAAATTAAATACAAAACGTGTTAAAGAAGTCAACGAACGTCTTTGCCGTTCGCTGAAATGAGTACTTTTGTGAGAAACTAATACCAAGCAACGCATGCACTCCACCTTCATTCGTCTCCTCCTGCTTCTCTGTGGGCTATGCTCCCTCAGCTGCCTGGCCCAAGAAGAGAACACGAGACACTACTTTCGTACCATCGATAGCCGTGTCGGGCTATCGCAGAACACCGTTTTCCAGATTCTGCAGGATAGCCAGGGATTCATGTGGTTTGGCACACAGCATGGCCTGAACCGCTACGAAGGCACCCGATTCAAGGTCTACAAGAAGGATAACTCCACACTAGGCCGAAATTTCATCACGGCCCTGCACGAAGATCGACGGGGAGACATCTGGGTGGGGACCGACGGCGGACTCTACATCTACCATCCGCAGAGCGACAGCTTCACGGACTTCAACAAGCTCAGTTCCATGCAGACAGAGATACAAGACCTGATTACTGCCATCCAGGAGGATGAACAGGGAAACATTTGGTTTTCGGTAGAGAATCAAGGGCTCTTCCGCTACCGCCACACCGACCGACAAACCGACTGCCTGATAGACCATAGCCGCCCACATGCCAATATCAACCACTTCTGGCTGCATGGCGAGACTTGCTGGATAGCGCTCTACGGGGACAACCTCTACTCCTTTCCTATGGAAAAGATCCAAGAGTGGCAACCTCTGCGCGATGCGACAGCAAACGAGCCCTTCAAGGGGGATATCATCTATAAGCACGTAGAGGGACTGCACAACCGCATGTATATCGCCTCGACACGCGGACTGACCGAAGTGGACCGCACCTCAGGCCGATGCCGCAAGCTACTGAACGCCTTTGTGCGCACCGTCCAGTTTCAAGATGACGAGACACTTTGGGCGGGTACGGAGGAGGGCATCTACATCTACAACCTGCGCACAGGACGCGTCAGCCACATTCAGACCTCCAGCCAGGAGGACCGCTATGCGCTGGCTGACAATGCCATCTACTCCATCTACCGTGACCGCGAGCAGGGCATGTGGGTAGGTTCTTACTTCGGAGGAGTGAACTACACCCCCTACCCCTGGAGCTACTTCGAGAAGTATTATCCCCACGAGGGGTGCAGCGAGATGGGCCGGCGGGTGAGGGAAATCGTGCCAGCTGGCGACGGCACGCTCTGGATAGGCACCGAGGACAAAGGTTTGTTCCGTTTTGACCCTGTCACCAAGCAACTGATGCCCTGGTTGCCGGATCGTCTTCCCCATAATATCCATGGCATCTGCGTGGAGGGGCAGACACTCTGGGTGGGTTCCTTCAGCCACGGGCTCTACCGCCTCGACCTACGTACGAACCACTTGAAGCATTACCAAAAAGGGGAGGCTGACAATACCTTGCCAGCCAACGACATCTTCTCCATCTGCCGCACGTCGCAGAACCATATTTGGCTGGGTACAACCTCAGGGCTGGCCATCTACGACCCTCAGACAGACAGCTTCGACCGCATACCGGAGCTACAAGACAAGTTCGTCTACCACATACTGGAGGCTGCCGACGGCAACATCTGGCTGGCCACCTACTCCCACGGTGCCTACTGCTACCGGGTTCAGAGTCGCACCTGGCACCACTATCCCGGCAGTGGAATACAGAATGAAGCCCTGCCCTCCCACAAGTTGATCGTTCTCTTTTAACACTCAGACCGGGAGCGCTGGCTCCTGACGCTGGGCGAGGGCGTCTGCCGCTACCGGCCAGAGAGTGATGACTTCATGCGATGCGACACCCTGTTGGGTGTGGAGGGTAACATCGTCTACCGTATGATGGAGGACACACGGGGAGACCTATGGTGCTCCACAAACAATGGACTCGTCTGCTACCATCCCTCCAGCAACAGCCACCATCGCTACACCACAGCCAACGGCCTGTTGAATAACCAATTCAACTTCCAGTCCGGCTATGCAGACAGACAGGGTCGAATCTACGTAGGAAGCATAGACGGATTCGTGGTGTTCCGTCCAGCAACGTTTGTCGAAAACCGGTTCCAGCCCACCGTTGCCCAGACCCTCTTCTACCAGAACAACAAGCAGGTGACGCCCCACATGCCGGAGTCTCCCCTGAAGCAGAGCATCGTCTTCCTGGAGGACCTCTCGCTGAAGGCGCACCACAACTCCTTCTCGGTGAGGGTGGCCACGCTGAGCTACCAGGCACCGCTGCAGAACCGCGTCAGGTATCGCCTAGATGGGTATGACAAGGAGTGGAACGAGCAGCCCAGCGCTACCAACATCACCTATGCCAACCTTCCTCCCGGCCGCTACCGCCTACACGTGAAGGGTGTCAACAGCGACGGACAGGAGAGCGCCAACGAGCGCATCTTGAGCATCCGCATCCTGCCCCCCTTCTACCGCACCCTTTGGGCCTATCTGGCCTATGCCCTGCTGCTCTGTGGGGCAGGCAGCTACGGGGTGATGGTGGTGCGGCGCAAGAGCCAGGGGCGCCACCGGCGCGCCATGGAGCAGTTGGAGCACGAGAAGGAACGAGAGCTATACACGGCCAAGATAGAGTTCTTCACGAACGTGGCCCACGAGATACGCACTCCACTTACGCTCATCAAAAGCCCCCTGGAAAATGTGCTCTCGCAGCCCCACCTGCCGGGCAAGATGAAGGAAGACCTGGAAATCATGGACCTGAACACCAACAGGTTGCTCGTGCTAGTAAACCAGTTGCTGGACTTCCGCAAGACGGAGGTTCACGGCTTCAAGCTTAACTTCGTGCAGCAGGACCTTGTGCAGCTCCTCCGGCACATCTGCAAGCGTTTCAGCCCGCAGGCCGAGCAGCAGGGAAAGCACTTCAGTGTGGAGCTGCCCGAGTCGCTGCAAGCCTCAGTAGACAAGGAGGGACTGACCAAGATTATCAGCAACCTCATCACCAATGCCATCAAGTACAGCGACAGCTATATCCGCATCCTCCTCACCCATGAGGGGGAAATGTTCCGTCTGGAAGTGCACAACGACGGCCCCTTGGTGCCGCCCTCCATGCAAGAGGAAATCTTCAAGCCCTTCACCCGATACAACGAAACTGCTGACAGCCACACCACCGGCACAGGCATCGGACTGGCTCTGGCACGATCGCTGGCCGAACTCCACGAGGGCACCCTGCAAATGGACCCTCAAGCAGCAGACAACTGCTTTGTGCTACAACTGCCAGCCTCCCATCCGGACACCATCAGCATCGAGCAGACCGTGTCAGAGGGAAGTGACAATACGGAGGAGATCGCCCACGAGCTCCAGACTGAGGAGGGGGAAAGCGACTCCGACCAGCGGCACCGCTACAGCCTGCTCGTCGTGGAGGACAACCCCGACATGCAGGCCTTCCTCGTGCGCCAACTGGCAGAGCACTATCAGGTATTCACGGCAAGTGACGGTCTGAAGGCACTGGACGTACTGAAGGAGCAGACCATCCACCTGATTATCTCCGACATCATGATGCCCCACATGAATGGCCTCGAATTGTGCCAGCACGTCAAGAGTGAGACCGACTATAGCCATATCCCTGTCCTCCTGCTCACGGCGAAGACCACCCTGCAAGCCCGCATCGAAGGCTTGAAGTTGGGAGCCGATGCCTATATCGAAAAACCTTTCTCCGTGGAACATCTCAGGGTCAGCATAGACAACCTGATGAGCAATCGAGAGAAACTGCGTAACGCCTTCGCCCACTCTCCGTTCGTCTCCACCCATACCGTAGCCCTGACGAAGGCGGACGAAGAGTTCCTCAAGACGCTCAAAGAAGTCATCACGGAGAATATGCAGAACTCCGACTTCAGCCTTGACACCATGGCCGAACAACTCCACATGAGTCGCTCCAGTCTGAACCGCAAGATAAAGGGACTGCTGGACATGACGCCCAACGACTACATCAGGCTGGTCAGACTGAAGAAAGCCGCCCAGCTCATCAAGGAGGGAGGATGCCGCATCAACGAGGTCTGCTACATGACGGGATTCAACACACCTTCGTACTTCACCAAGTGCTTCCAAAAGCAATTTGGTGTGCTACCCAAGGAGTTTGCCACAGCCAAATAGAGGAGCAATGACGGTTTTATTGCAGCATTTGGCTCATTTCTGCTATGCCTACTGGCGTTAAAGCCCTACTTTTGCAACTAATAAAATAAAACACTTATCTATCTACATCATGAAAGATTCATATATCAATCGCCGGGAGTTTCTGCGAAATCTGGGTTTTCTAGGAGCCGGTGCCCTGATTGCCACCAGTCCGTGGCTCTCTGCGTTTGCCGAAGTTCGGGAAACGCAGGCAGAGAGGTGCCGTGTAGGCATCATTGGCCCGGGTTCGCGCGGGCGATTCTTGATGCGATTTCTAGATCGCAATCCGAAAGCCCAGATAGTAGCCCTGTGCGACATCTACGCGCCCTCTATCGAGAAGGCCCTGAAGATAGCACCGAAAGCCCAAGAATATAGCGACTACAGACACCTACTGGAGAATAGAGAGGTAGATGCAGTACTCATCACGACCCCGCTGGACACCCATTGCCAGATGGTACTGGATGCCATGGATGCCGGCAAGCAGGTATTTTGCGAAAAGTCCATCGGACTCACCATGGAAGAGTGTCATCGCATCTACCAGAAGCATCGTGCCACAGGCCGCATTTTTTTCACTGGACAGCAACGTCTCTTCGATCCTCGCTACCTCAAGGTGATGGAGATGGTGCATGCTGGCACCTTCGGGCAGATAGCCGCCATCCACACCTATTGGAATCGCAATGCCGACTGGAGGCGTCCCGTGCCCAGTCCGGAGCTAGAGCGGCAAATCAACTGGAGGCTCTACCGTCAGCACTCCAAAGGCCTGATGACCGAACTGGCCTGCCATCAGCTGCAAATAGGCAGCTGGGCACTCAAGAAACTACCTGAAACGGTCATGGGACACGGAGCCATCACCTATTGGAAGGACGGACGTGAGGTGTATGACAACGTCAGCACCATCTATACTTTTGATGACGGTGTGAAGATGACCTTCGATTCCGTCATCTCCAACAAATTCTACGGACTTGAAGAGCAGATACTAGGTAGTAAAGGTACCGTTGAACCGGAGAAAGGCAAATTCTACTTCGAAGAGATAGAGCCTGCCCCTGCCTTCCTGCAACTAGTCAACCAATGGGAGAACGACCTCTTCGATGCCCTGCCCTTCGCAGGAACCAGCTGGGCACCTGAGACGGCTCAAAAGAACACAGGAGAGTATATCTTGGGGGAAAAGCCCAAGACAGACGGCTCGTCGCTGCTGATAGACGCCTTTGTGGAAGCTGTCATCCGACATCAGCAGCCTCCACGCATCGCCGAAGAGGGCTACTACGCCAGCATGCTCTGCCTGCTTGGCGACGAAGCCC
>CAMGAL010000052.1 GCA_946007445.1 uncultured Mediterranea sp. | reverse complement strand
GCAGCTGCCGTAGCAGCAGGGGGGCGGCTGGCCTGGAAGATGTAGGACCGGGCACTGTGGCGCAGCCAGTTGATAACCTCCTTGTCGCCGGCTATAAAGCCTCCAATGGAGGCAAGCGACTTGCTGAAGGTACCCATGATGAGATCTACATCGTCCGTCACGCCGAAGTGGTCGCACACGCCACGGCCCTGACGGCCGAAGACACCCAGTCCGTGGGCTTCGTCGACATAGACGCTGGCGTTGTACTGCTTCTTCAGGCGGATGATTTCCGGCAGGTTGGCCAAATCGCCTTCCATAGAGAACACACCGTCCACAACGATCAGCTTCACAGATTCAGGCTCGCACTTCTGGAGTTTCTTTTCCAAATCCTCCATGTCGTTGTGCTTGTATTTCAGCTGAGTGGCGGCTGACAGGCGACGTCCGTCTACGATGGAGGCGTGGTCGCGGTCGTCGCAGATGATGTAGTCCGAACGTCCTACCAACTGGGGAATGACACCTTCGTTGACCGTAAAGCCTGTGCTGAAGCAGAGGGCATCGTCCTTGCCCACGAATGCGGCCAGCTCCTTTTCAAGTTCCACATGGATGTCGAGCGTACCGTTGAGCAAGCGTGAACCTGCGCAACCGGTACCATATTTGTCGGTTGCATCTTTGGCAGCCTTGATGATGCGCTCATCGTAGGTCAGTCCCATGTATGCATTCGAGCCGAACATCAAAACCTTTTTGCCGTCCATCATCACCTCAGTATCCTGGTGACTGTCAATGGTGCGAAAATAGGGGTAAACCCCCAAAGCCATGAACTTCTGCGGCTCGTCGTATTTCGCAAATTTGTCTCGTAATAAGCTCATTGAAAATCTTGCTATATTAAAAATATGTATTATCAGTTCTAAAAATTGCTTGCAAAATCAGCTGCAAAGATAAGTATTCTCCATGGTATTTTATGCTTTTTACCTCAAAAAAATGCACTTTTATCTATAATATGTGCAAGAATAGCGACAATTCGCTTTTTTATATTACATTTGTGGACTCAAAACCGAACCAAAACACCCGATTGAAGAAGCCCATGAGTGAAACAGGAAAGAAAAAAATTGCGTTTGTGGTCAACCCCATTTCCGGCACCGAGAGCAAGGAGCAGATACTCCACCTGCTCGACGAGAGGATAGACCGCCGGCTCTATCAGCCTGAGGTGGTCTACACCGAGCGGCCCGGACATGCCGTAGAGATAGCTGCCGACAGGGCCCGCCAAGGTTATCATGCCGTAGTGGCCATCGGTGGAGACGGCACCATCAACGAGGTGGCCCGCTCGCTGGTGCATACCGACACGGCCTTGGGCATCATCCCCTGCGGATCGGGCAACGGGCTGGCCCGCCACCTGCGCATCCCCATGGAGGCGCGCCGGGCCATTGAGGTCATCAACGGTGGCCTGACTGACACCATCGACTACGGTCTCATCAATGAGCGTCCCTTCTTCTGCACCTGTGGTGTGGGGTTGGTTGCTTTGGTGAGGCTCAAGTTTGCCCTAGCCGGCAAGCGGGGCCCCCTGACCTACATCGAGAAGACCCTCATCGAGAGCCTCAAATACAAGCCCGAGACCTACGACCTGGAGATGGACGGCAACTCAGCCCACTACAAGGCCTTCGTCATAGCCTGCGGCAATGCCTCGCAATATGGCAACAATGCCTACATCGCCCCCCAAGCCACGCTCAACGACGGCCTGCTGGACATCACCATCCTAGAGCCCTTCACCCTGCTGGAGGTGCCGACCCTCTCGTTCCAGCTCTTCAACAAGACTATCGACCAGAACAGCCGCGTCAAGACCTTCCGCTGCAGCAGCCTCACCATCCACCGGCGGCAGGATGGGGTGGCACACTTCGACGGAGACCCCGTCATGATGGGTGCCGACATCCATGTGCAACTTGTCCGCCTCGGGTTGAAAGTCATCGTTCCACCCGAGGAACCGAATACGGGCGTCCTGCAGAAGGCTATCAGCGAGCTGAAGCAGACGGGCGACTCCATCGTGGAGGACATTGCCCACACCAACAAGCTGATACTCGACAAGAGCAAGGAACAGATTAAGAAGCTGTTCTGAACTCCTACCAAAAAAAGAGGGGACAGGCTATCACATTCAGATTATTTTCTCTATTTTTGCAACCTATTTATGCAAAACGTCATAATTAAAATAGAATATGTATAGGACACACACCTGCGGAGAACTCCGTATCTCCGACGTGAACAAACAAGTGACACTGGCCGGATGGGTGCAGCGCAGCCGCAAGATGGGAGGCATGACCTTCGTCGACCTGCGCGACCGATACGGCATCACACAGCTGGTATTCAACGAGGAAACGAATGCCGATCTTTGCGAACAAGCCAACAAACTGGGACGCGAATATGTCATCCAGGTGAAAGGAACCGTTAACGAACGCTACAGCAAGAACGCCAACATTCCCACGGGCGACATCGAAATCATCGTGTCGGAGCTGAACGTACTGAACAGCGCGCTGACTCCGCCCTTCACCATCGAGGACAACACCGATGGCGGCGATGACATCCGCATGAAGTACCGCTACCTGGACCTGCGCCGCCAGGCTGTGCGCAAGAACCTGGAGCTGCGCCACAAGATGACCATCGCTGTGCGCAAGTATCTGGACGAACAGGGATTCATCGAGGTAGAGACGCCCGTACTGGTGGGCTCTACGCCCGAAGGTGCCCGCGACTTTGTGGTACCCTCGCGCATGAATCCAGGCCAATTCTACGCCCTGCCTCAGAGCCCGCAGACACTGAAGCAGTTGCTCATGGTGTCGGGCTTCGACCGCTATTTCCAGATAGCCAAGTGTTTCCGCGACGAAGACCTGCGTGCCGACCGCCAGCCGGAGTTCACACAGATAGACTGCGAAATGTCATTCGTAGAGCAAAACGACGTCATCAACCTCTTCGAAGGCATGGCCAAGTACCTCTTCAAGGAGCTGCGTGGCGTGGAACTGACCGAACCTTTCTTGCGGATGCCTTGGGCTGATGCCATGAAGTACTACGGCAGCGACAAGCCCGACCTGCGCTTCGGCATGAAATTCGTAGAGCTGATGGACATCCTGAAGGGTCATGGCTTCTCCGTATTCGACAACGCCGCCTACATCGGTGGCATCTGTGCCGAAGGGGCCGCCACCTATACACGCAAGCAGATTGATGCCCTGACAGAGTTCGTGAAGCGTCCGCAGATTGGAGCCAAGGGCATGGTATATGCTCGTGTAGAAGCCGACGGCAACGTGAAGTCCAGCGTGGACAAGTTCTATACCCAAGATGTACTGCAACAGATGAAGGAGGCTTTCGGTGCCAAGCCGGGCGACCTCATCCTCATCCTCAGTGGCGACGACGCCATGAAGACGCGCAAGCAGCTGTGCGAACTGCGTCTGGAGATGGGCAACCAGCTGGGCCTGCGCGACAAGAACCAGTTTGCTCTGCTGTGGGTAGTGGACTTCCCCATGTTCGAGTGGAGCGACGAGGAGAACCGTCTGATGGCCATGCACCATCCCTTCACCCATCCCAAGGACGAAGATATCCCCATGCTCGATACCGACCCGGCCGCCGTACGTGCCGATGCCTACGACATGGTGTGCAACGGTGTGGAATTAGGTGGTGGCTCCATCCGTATTCACGATGCCAAGCTGCAGGCCAAGATGTTCGAAATACTGGGCTTCACACCTGAGCGTGCTCAGGAGCAATTCGGCTTCCTGATGAATGCCTTCAAGTATGGTGCGCCTCCCCACGGTGGATTGGCATACGGTCTGGACCGCTGGGTCAGCATCTTCGCCGGCCTGGACAGCATACGCGACTGCATTGCCTTCCCCAAAAACAACAGCGGAAGAGATGTCATGCTCGATGCCCCCGGTACGCTTGACCAAAAGCAACTCGATGAACTTTGCCTGAGCATCGACTTGAAGGAATGACCCATTTGTCACAGATATTGTCCTTCTAGGTTCATTTATATAAAACTTAGGGAGGATTAACATTTGCCGACGAACGATATTTGCCGATAATTGTTATCTTTGGAGTGGACAACCAAAACTTCATAACTATGATTATCGACAAACCCTACATCCGTAAAAACAGCCTGCTGCTATACAGCAAGATGAAAACTATGTGCAGCTATACCTACGATGAGTTGCAGAAGTTGGTCAATTTAGGTTCTACAGAACTCTGCTTGGCGCTCATGGAACTGTTGCAGGAAAACAAGATTTCCCAGCATCGGGACAAACAAGGTATCAGCTATATGGCTATCTAAGCCAAGCTATAAATCGAGTAGGAGAGTGCATCTATATACAGATGCACTCTCCTTTTTGTATGCCGGGCATGAGCATTGCCCATCAGGCGCAAGCCCACAGCCACCCTGCCAGCGTGAGAGCCATTGTTCAATGGCTCTACTCTGTTATGTGGATTAGTATTGGGTTACACTAACATCGCTGATTGTCACGTGGCCTCCATAGCTATTAATCGACCAGCAGTTCTTGGGCAAACCGTAGATGCGTTGCGTGGTGCCGTAGTCACCGTTGATATACATCACCACGACCGAGTTGTCGGTGTAGATATCCACCTTATATACATTGTCGGCAGGTCGGGGGAAGATATATCCGTCAGCACCGACAATGAAACCTTTGCCCTCTGTGCCCTCCTGCTCGAAGTTCACCTTGCGGCGACCATTGGCCCACTCGGGATTGACAACCATCGAATAGTATTTCGTAGCATCGGTACCTCTGACAAATGATACTCCCCACTTGTCACCCTCGTCGGCCGTAGTCAGCGTGAAGGAGATGTGGTTGTGATTGCCCAATCGGTTGTAGAGCACATACCCGTTGCCTTGAATGGCACCCGAAGCATAGTTTTCTGAAGCCATCACTTTGACCTCTATCGGCTGGTTATACTTGGCTGCCATAGCAGGTACCTCGCCTACACTCAGCGTTCCATCGGCATGTTGCACCAGCTTGTGGCAGACCAGTGCTCCCGACCAGTTGGGTTCCCCCTCAGCACCTACGGCAACGTTCTTGTCATGGATAGTGGAACCGGTTCGGAACGGTGCCCATCCCCAGATGAAACGGTCTGTGCCGTTAGAGGCACTCTTGCCGGCATAAAAGGCACGCGTGTCGAGCACACCCTCTTTGTCGTCAGCCGGCCAGCGCGGACCCTCATTGAAGCACTTCTTCAGTTCGTCGAGCGAAGAGGCCATCATATACTTCACCTTGCGGCTCCAGTCGCTGCGGTAGGCCTCGCTGTAAATCATGTACCACCAGTCGCCCATTTTGAAGATATCGGGACACTCTAACATACGGTCCCAAATCATGCAGGAGAACTGACCGGCATGCGTCCATTCGCGAAGGTCGGTAGAGGTGAACTCGGCAAATTTCAAATTGCTGGCGACAATCATGTGCCAGAGTCCGCTCTCATCTTGAAAGACCTGCGGGTCGCGGAAGTCGACCTCCGAATATCCATAGTCAGCACCATTGATCATCCACGCCTTGTCCTTCGTCCAGTTCTGGAAGTCGGGCGAAGTGGCACGCATCACCACTTCACGGGTGGTATGCCCCGTGTAGTAGATGTAATAGAGACCATCCTTCTCGTTGTAGACGGCGCAACCGGTTCCAAGAGCTGCATCCAGCTCATGCTGGCTCTTGCCGGTGGGAAGCACCTCACCCATGCCCTGATAGTGGGCACCATCCGAGGTAGACACTCCATAGATGGGATGGAAGCACCACCTGTCGTTGTTGTCAAACTCCTGCAAATAAAGCACCTTGAACTCACCGGCTTGGGCGTCGTAGAAGGGCATGGGGTCGCCCACGCGTCCGACAGCAGGCTTCCAGTATGTGCTATAGCCAGCCTCCTCGGTCGAAGTGAAAGATTCAGTGGTAGCCGACCAGTTCTTGTCGGGATCACCTGTAAAGTGGTCGTCGCTGCAAGCTGTCAAAGAGAGAGCAGACAGCAAGAGTGTTGATATAATCATTGTTTTCATGAATGGCTTTGTTTTATTATAACTTTATTTCGTGAGGTAATTGATGGCATTGCGGGTGATGATGGCAATGTTCTTGTGGAACTTCTCCACATAGCCATCCTCGAAGGTGTAGGAGTACCAGTCGTAGCATCCCGAACCGATGCAGACGATGCCTCCCTTGCCCTCATGGGCAGGATATTCCCAAGCCACGATGGCACCGTCGCCTCCTACTCCGAGAATCGTACCTCCAGTACGGGCCTCCCAGGCGGCATGGTCTTTGTAGTCGCCCCAGTCGCTACCGATGTGGTATTGGGCGGTAGAGTTGGTGATGTGGTAACCGGCATCGGTTGTGTAGACGGCATGGGGATCGTCGCCTGTCACTAGACCTTGCCAGAGCGGATGACCCGACTGGCCGCTATACATCTTGAAGTCCCACGGGCCACCGCACAGTTCAGCTCCATCTTCATTCTGTCCCCAGCAGTTGTTGGGAGTGGTCCACTCATCGTCACCGGTGGTCCCGATGAAAGAGGGGAGGTTCGTGGCATAGCGGGTCAGGAAGAAGGCACCGCCATTCTCATAGAAAGAGCGCAGTTGGTTCTTGGCACTCAGCGCATAGGGAGCCTTGGCTACAACCTGGTCGGGAGCATCCACGCCACCATCGTAGTGGTAGTGCCACCAAATGCGCTTACAGTCGGAAAGATCCATCGAGTTGGCCTCTATGTCAGCAAAGGAGGCATAAAGCGACTGCTCTATGTTGGCCAGCATCCATAAGCAGGCTTCTTTGGCTTCGGGATCAAGATCGCTCATGGACGATTCATTGCCTACGAAGAGTGCTTTGGGTTTGGATACAGCAATCACAGTCACGGTGTATTGCGTCTGTGCCGTACCATTGGTGACGGTGTAGACCACCGGATGGCTGAAATCCTGAGCCACACCGCTTACGGGCTGGCAGAAGGCCCCTTCGCTCACCTCCACTAGAGGCACTAAGGCTGTAATGTCTGCATCGCCCGGCACATAGACCGTGATGCTCTTATTCTCCTGGTCGATAATGCCGTTGTAAATCTCATTCACCACGAAGCTATAGATTTTGGCCTCATCGCGCTTAGCTACCAGCTGCCAGTCGAGGAAGAGGTCGCCATGGGTCACGTGGATATTCTGAACGCCCTCCATATTGACCGTTTGTCCTTTCTGAAGGTTGGCCTCGGCCCCCTCAGAGAGGCGCAGGTCGGTGACAATCATTGACGAGGTATTGTAGGTCTCAGGCAGGTTGACAGTGACGGTGCGATTGGCCATGTTCACCTTACCCTCAAAATTGTCGAGAGAGAGCACCTCAATGGTGCAGTTACCCGAGAGTTGCAGGTCGCTGACGTTGTCGGAGGTACATGCTCCGAGGCAGGTCATCAGCAGGATAACGAGAAGAACTGTTAGGTTGTAGCTTAATGTTTTCATGTTTTCTTAGTATGTTTACCAGTTACCAATATTCTGAGTATAATTGCCGTTGGATGCGGCCACTTGTGCGAAGGGGATAGGCAGATACTCTCCCATATCGGCTGTGAAGTGGGCCTCGCCATACACTGTACACTTGTTCTGCTCCACCGCATAGTAGTTGTTGAGCGTTTCGGCTGCCTCGCCCCAGCGCACCAGATCAAAGAAGCGCTCCGACTCCATAGCGAGCTCCAGACGACGCTCCATCTTTACTATCTGCAGGGTCTGTGCCTTGTCGTAAGTGCCCATGTAGCTCTTGCAGTAGAATTTTACACCATACTTAGCTGGATAGTGGCTAATCATCTGAGTACTATTTGCAGCACGTGAGCGAATCTGGTTGACCAGTGCAATGGCTTCACCGCTCTTGCCCAACTGTGCGTATGCCTCGGCACGTTCCAACAGCACGTCGGCATAGCGGAACACGATGCGATTCATACTGGTGGCCCAGAATGAGCCTTTGATGAGGTATTGGTCGATAAGTGCGGGATCGACATTCTGTTTCAACGTGACGTAGTAGCCGTAGAGACCACCTGAACGGCTCCAGTTAGAGGTGCGGTCCATGATGAAGGCGGAGTTGAACATATACGGAAGGCCGGTGATTCCTACGGTCAGGAAGAGACGCGGATCCGCATTGTCGGTCTGCAGGTTGTAATCCTTCTGATTGAAGGTATTCAGCAGCGGCAGACCACTATTGTCTGTACGGAAGGCGTTGACCAGGTTCTGCGAGGGCTTGTAGAAGTCGCATCCACCGTCCGTCACCTCAGCAATGTTGGGACATATCAAACCGTTGGACCAGTTGAGGTTGCCATAGGTAGAACCGTCGTTGCGCGAGTACTGGATGGCCCAGATGGATTCGCAGCCATTCTCGTACTGCTCTTCCGGGCGGAAATTGTTGTGGATGTCTGCCTCCAGAGCATAACCACCGGCAGCATAGATGGCGGGATCGGAGTATTGAATCACCTTGTTCAAATCCTCCTCGTTGACACTGGTCACCTGATTGCTCTGGGCATTGTCCGGCCGGCCGGCCGGGTCGAGCTCGACCTGGGTCAGGCAAGCGGCACAGGCTGCCGTCGTGGGGCGGCCTTTCTCCGCCTGCTTGACCGGCAGTACCTCGTAGGCCTCCTCCAATTCGTGGGCAATAGCCGCCCATCCCTCATCGTTGCTGTACTCCGTATTCGACAGCTGGCCATACTCCTCGTAGGTGAGATTGGCGTTCAGGATGAAGGGGATGTTCTTGTAGAGGCGTTTCAGCAGGAAGTGGCTGTAGGCGCGCAGGAACTTCATCTCTGCCATACGCTGCTCCTTGAGTGTGTAGGAGTCGTCGCACATTTCCAACACACTGATGGCAGAGTTAATGCGCGAAATGGTGATGTAGAGGCGGTTCCACATGTCACTGATGTTCCAGTTGGTGGTCAGCACACCTTTTTGCACCTCTAACTGATGGAATACATCGCCGTCGTTCACCGAGCTGCCTCCCTTGTAGGCATCGTCCGAACGGACATCGTAGTTCCACATCGAGAAGGATCCGTTGATGTCCTCAGCTTGGGTGAAGCTGGAGTATGCCGAAATGACTGTGTTCTCTACCAGCGCTGGATTCTTCACCTGGTTTTCGTCCAAAGTGCCCTGCGGCACTTGTTCCTCCAGAAAGTCGGAGCAACCTGCTGCCATCATACCGAACGAGGCAGCCATTATGTAGTTGAATATCTTTTTCATACCGTTGTGATTTGATTAGAATGTTACGTTGAGACCTAATGTTACATTGACCGTTTTAGTTTTTATGATTTTGGGATTATCGTGATCCACACCTGAGAAATTATTGCTCTTGATGGTGAGGAGGTTCTGGGCCGATACATAGAGACGCAGCCGCTCCATGAAGAGTTTTTGGGCAAAAGCCTTGGAGGTGTTGTAGCCCAACTGGATGGTACGGAGTTTCAGGAACGAACCATTTTCCACATAGTAGCTCGACACACGGGTCTCGTTGTTGTTATTGTAGGTGGAGAGTGCAGGAATGGTGGAGTTGGGGTTGCTGGGCGACCAGGCATTGAGCAGACGCTTGCCTTTGTTGAGGTTGGCCACATTGACGCCGGCCCAGAGGTCAGTCTCCTTCTTCAGGTCAGAGATGACATCCACTCCCTGTACTCCCTGCCAGAACATGGTGAGGTCCCAGTTCTTGTATTGCAGATAGAGGTTGATGCCGTATGAGAAGTCAGGAACGGGAGAATAAATCCAATCCTGGTCAGCTTCCGTAATCTTTCCATCCTTGTTCAGGTCCTTGAAGCGCATACGGCCCACACCGGCACCCTGCTGGGTGGCATGATTGTCCACTTCCTCCTGACTTTGGAAGATGCCGTCGAAGATATAACCTACCTGTGCGCCCATGGGGTGACCTATCACGCTCTTCACTCCATTGCCGCCAAAGTCTCCATTGGCTGCTACCGTCTCAGGCAGTTTGGTAATCTCGTTCCGGTAGGTACCGATGTTGGCAGTGATGTCGTAGCTGAAGTCGCTGACCTCGCCGCGGTAGCCGACGTTGAGTTCCAGACCATTGTTCTTCATCTCACCGGCGTTGATCCACATCGACGAGCCCTCACCCATGGCTGCGATGCCGGCCATGTAGAGCAAAATA